>CAJWIC010000001.1 GCA_913040905.1 uncultured Synechococcus sp.
TCAAGCTGCTGGTGATCGACACCGAGCGCAAGTTCATCGGCAGCGGCATGGGCAAGGACCTCGCCGAAGCCGCCGGTGGCAAATACGTGCAGCTGCCCAAGGCCAGCGATCAGGCGATTGCCGCTGTCGCAATGGACGCCATCAGCGACATCTGAGGATAAGCACGATATCGACACGAAATTGCACTGATATCGCCAACAAATCGTGCCTACTTGGCGACCGTGGTCGGATAAGCCTCCGCGAACAATGCCCCCAGGCCGATGGTCACGTTGCGTAAACCATCCATGAAGGCAGGATCTGCGGTGAGTTTGGCCACATCACCGCCCACCGCCTCGATTTTGGCGCTGAGCTGCGCTGCATTGGCTGCCGTCTGGCGCAATTCGTTGATGGTCTTGGGATTGTCGAGAGCCGCCACGATGTTGTTCACGTGAGCTGACGCCTCGAGCGCATTCGCCGTCGCGACATTGAGGTTCTCGATCATCGGCTGCGCCCTGGCGATCTCCAGCTGAAGCTGTTTCACCAGCGCTTCGATTTCCTGCGCGGTCAGCTGGAATTGCTGGGTGGAGCTGGCCAGATTGGGCACGAGCTTGGCGTCCATCGCCTGGGACAGCAGCTGCTGCACGCTCTCCGTCACCGTGGCGAGGCTCGGCGCTTCCTGACCACGGATGGCGCCGCCATCACAGAGCTGACGGCTGGTCAGGCAATCGGCGTCCTTCGGCCTTGGAGCGTCCTCCGGCAATGGTGTTCCGCGACTCACCAGCGCCACCTGAGCGTCTCCCCCAATCAACGAACCGGACGCCACCGTGGCCGTGACCGGCAAGGCCAGGCGCAGATCTCCCTTGTTGATCTCCAGTTCCGCCACCACCGCTTCAGGGGTGACCTTCACAGAGCTCACTGAGCCCACAAGGATGCCGCGGTAGGTCACCGGCGAGCGTTCCGCCAGACCTCCGGCATCGCTGAAGGACGCCGTCACCGTCCAGTGACCGGACCCCAGCCGGATGCCCCGCATCCACATCGCCGTAGCGGCAAAGCCGACGATGCCACCGATCACCGTGAAGCCAACAATCGCGTCTCGAACACTGCGTCGCATGGCAATCAGTGCGAGGGCTGCATTGGCCCATGCAGGCTACCCGTCCTGAACTGCTCCACATAAGGGTTATCGGTGCTGCGGAACTCCTCCACCGATCCCGACCACTGAAAGTGGCCCCCGTAAACCATCACCACCCGCTCAGCCGACCGCTCGATCGTGCTGCGGACATGGCTCACCACCACCGAACACCCCTTGGCCACGGTGGTGGTCTTCACGATCAGGTCCTCGATCCGTGTGCAAGCCACCGGATCCAAACCCGCCGTGGGCTCGTCGTAGAGCATCAGCGGCATGGCGTCGTCACCCCGCTGCGGGTTGTCGATCAGCGCCCGGGCGAAGCTCACCCGTTTCTGCATGCCACCACTCAACTCACCTGGATAGAGGTGGGCGACGTCAAACAACCCCACCGCTTCCAGGCAGGCCTCCACCCGCTCACGGATCTCCAACCGCGACAGCTGCCGCTTCTTGCACAGCAGAAAGCCAACGTTCTGCTCCACCGTCAATGACGCCAACAGAGCCGGGTTCTGGAACACCAGGCGCACATCGGGGGGATCGGTCTGGTCCAGCCGCAGATAGGTCTGGGGCTTGCCGAACAGACGCAGTTCTCCGCTGCTCGGCAGCTGAAGCCCCGCCAACAGACGCAACACCGTGGATTTTCCCGCGCCGGAAGGGCCCACCACGGCCAGGCGCTCCCCAGGCTGCATCACCAAATTGACGCGGTCCAGCACCGGCCGTGCTCCCCACTGCATGGTCAGATCCCGCATCTCCACCACCGGCTGCTGGGACTGGGACACGCGATGGGACGGAAATCACCAACATCCTGGCGTGCCCTGGCGGGCTCCGTACAGTTCCTGAAACGACCGGACTCTCCGGCCCTTGTCGCCCGCCACACCACACAGCAAACGTCGTCAAGCCAGGGTGCTGCGGGCCCATCGCCGCCGGGACCTGATGACCCGCTCCCAGCGCGCCGTCCGCTGGCTGCAACCGGGCCTGGTGGTCAAACGCTGGATGCTGACCTCAGGGCTTGGTCTGATGTTGGCCCTGCTTGGGGCAGCGGTCTGGGCGGACCTCAAACCGATCTACTGGATTCTGGAAACCCTCAGCTGGTTTCTGAGCACGATCACCACCGTGCTGCCGCGGGAAATCACGGGGCCCCTGGTGCTGATCATCGGAGCCGGCCTCGTGCTCTGGGGTCAGAGCCGCAGTTTCGGGGCGATCCAGCAGGCCCTCGCCCCGGACAAGGACACGGTGCTGGTGGATGCCCTCCGCACCCAGAGTCGCCTCAACCGTGGCCCCAACATCGTGGCCATCGGTGGTGGCACCGGTCTGTCCACCCTGCTGAGTGGGCTCAAGCGCTACAGCAGTCACATCACCGCCGTCGTGACCGTTGCCGACGACGGTGGCAGCAGCGGCCGGCTGCGACGGGAGCTGGGGGTGCTGCCCCCCGGAGACATCCGCAACTGCCTTGCGGCGCTCTCCACCGAAGAGCCCCTGCTCTCCCGTCTGTTCCAGTACCGCTTCACCGCCGGCAGCGGCCTGGAGGGTCACAGCTTCGGCAACCTCTTCCTGTCCGCTCTGACGGCGATCACCGGCAACCTGGAAACCGCCATCACGGCCTCCAGTCGGGTGCTGGCGGTGCAGGGGCAGGTGGTGCCCGCCACCAATGTGGATGTGCGGCTCTGGGCGGAGCTCGAGAACGGTGATCGGATTGAGGGTGAAAGCAACATCGGCCATGCTCCAAGCCCAATCGTGCGGCTCGGCTGCCTGCCGGAACGCCCCCCGGCACTGCCCCGTGCCCTGGAAGCGATCGCCAGTGCCGATCTCATCCTGCTGGGCCCCGGCAGCCTTTACACCTCGTTGCTACCGAACCTGCTCGTGCCGGAACTGGTCAGCGCCATCGGTCGAAGCCGAGCGCCGCGGCTCTACATCTGCAACCTGATGACCCAGCCAGGCGAAACCGATGGATTGGATGTGCGAGGACATCTACGGGCGATCGAGGCACAGCTGGCCAGCCTCGGCATCGACCAGCGGCTGTTCTCGGCTGTTCTGGCCCAGGATGATCTGGAGGCATCACCCCTGGTGGAGCACTACCGATCCCGCGGAGCGGAGCCCGTGGTGTGTGATGCCGAAAGCCTTCGCCGGGATGGTTACGACGTCACCCAGGCGCCCCTGCAAGGGGCCAGGCCGACGGCCACGCTTCGGCATGATTCCAGGAGCCTCGCCCTGGCGGTGATGCGCTTCTACCGAAGCCACCGCCGGGATAAGGATCAATAGGCGTCCTGCATCTCGTAGAAGTCCGGCTGCACATAGTCCTTGCGCAGCGGCCAGCCCTTCCAGTCCTCCGGCATCAGCAGCCGCTTGGGATGGGGATGACCTTCGAACTGAATGCCGTACATGTCAAACGTCTCCCGCTCCTGCCAGTCCGCGCCGCGGAACAGTCCATAAATCGAAGGAAGGGCAGGTGTTCCCTCACGGCTGAGGAACACTTTCAAACGCACTTCCCGTAGTGATGCCGATGGGTCGGAGGCCATGGCCTCCAGCTGCTCGGCCATGGCAAGCAGGTGATAGAAGCAGACAAGACGTTGGCCGGGGCCTTCGTCGTAGCCGCCATGGCACTGGAGGTAATCAAAGCCATTGCTCTTCAGTGCTGCAGCAATGATCGGCAGCACAGCGGCCTCAACACCGATCTGCTCGATGCCGACGTGGTCGGGCTCGAGCACCTCATGTTCGAATCCCTGCTTCTGCAGCCATTGGCTGACTGGCCCCGCCATCGGGGCCACGACTGCTGCGGTTTCCTCGTTGGGAGCAGGGGTGTTGGCCGGGGTTTCGCTCATGACTCAACAGCTTCAGCAGCGGGGGTGAGAACAGCGGCATCGGTGGCCAGAGTCTGCCCCGCAGGCGCAGCGGCGAGGGCAGCTTTCTGGGTCTCAGCTCGGAGATAGGAACCCGTCACCTGAGCTTCGACGCGCTTCATCTGGTGGGAGACCGTGAAGTATCGATGGGTCTGCGCATGCTTGCGTCGTTCCGCGAGGGATTCATCGCCGACCTTCTTGCGCAGCTTGATCACCGCATCAAAGATCGCTTCCGGCCGGGGTGGACAGCCGGGCATATAGAGATCAACGGGGATCAGCTTGTCGACACCACGCACAGCGGTGGTGGAATCGGCGCTGAACATGCCGCCGGTGATCGTGCAGGCCCCCATGGCAATGACGTACTTCGGTTCAGGCATCTGCTCATAAAGCCGAACCAGGGCAGGCGCCATTTTCATGGTCACCGTGCCAGCGACGATCAGCAGATCGGCCTGGCGGGGCGAACTGCGAGGCACCAGACCGAAGCGGTCGAAATCGAAGCGCGATCCCAGCAGTGCCGCAAATTCGATGAAACAGCAGGCAGTGCCGTAAAGCAGAGGCCAGAGACTGCTGAGCCGTGCCCAGTTGTGGAGGTCATCCAGGCTGGTGAGGATGACGTTCTCGCTCAGGTCACTGGTGACAGCAGGAGCTCCGATCGGCCCGCAGCTGGCTTCGCGCAGATCGCGGACCGCTGTGATGGAAGGAGAGGTGAGATCTGACATGGCTAGCTCCACTCGAGGGCACCCTTGCGCCAGGCGTAGGCCAAGGCCACCAACAGGATGGTGATGAAAATCAGCGCTTCGATGAACGCCAGCACTCCCAGGCGATGAAAAGCCACGGCCCAGGGGTAGAGGAAGACGGTCTCCACATCAAAAATGACGAAGACCAGCGCGAACATGTAATAGCGAATGTTGAATTGAATCCAGGCGCCACCGATGGGCTCCATACCGGATTCGTAGGTGAGCTGGCGCTCACCGGCGCGGCTCTTGGGCGCCAGGAGTTTGTTGGTGATCAGAGCCAGGGCCGGAACAGCCGCAGCGATCAGCAGAAACCCGAGGAAGGCGTCGTAGCCGGGCAGGGCAAACATGAACGTCCCCGAAGACAGGGGCAGTCTGACATTCACTGCCAAGAGTTGACGTGGATAGAGTCATCGCGCACAGCAACAGAGCGGTGAGCGACGAGCTTCAGCCGGCCGAACAGCCGCCGGCAACAGAACAGCCGCCAGTTGCTGAAGAATCAGTGACGGCCGTGGAGACCGCTCCCGAGAGCGACCCACGCACCCACCGCTTCGAGTGCCGCAGCTGTGGATACGTCTACGACCCTGAAGAAGGGGTGAAAAAGGTTGGGATCGAGGCCGGGACAGCCTTTGAGGATCTCGATCCAGCTGGCTTTCGCTGTCCGGTCTGCCGCAGCCGCAAGCCTGCCTTCCGCGACATCGGCCCCCGCGCCAAAGCCAGTGGTTTTGAGGAAAACCTCAATTTCGGCATCGGGGTCAATCGGATGACCCCCGGCCAGAAAAACGTGTTGATCTTCGGCGGCCTCGCCCTGGCTTTCGCTTTCTTCCTCTCCCTCTATTCGCTCCGCTGAACGCCTCCGTTATGACGCGCCTCTTCTCCTCTGCGATCAATCTGCTGCTGGTGCTCGTGCTGGGGGTCAGCCTCAGTGGCTGCGTCACCACACGCCTGCCAACGGCCACCACCAGTCCCTGGCAAGCCCTCAACCTCGACACCGAAGCCAACCCCCTCGATGTGGCCTTCACGGATCCGAGCCACGGCTACCTCGTCGGCAGCAACCGGATGATCCGCGAGACCAACGATGGAGGGGCCACCTGGAACGAACGCAGCCTCGATCTCCCCGACGAGGAGAACTTCCGTCTGATCAGCATCGACTTCAACGGCGACGAGGGCTGGATCGCAGGACAGCCCGGACTGCTGATGCACACCAGTGATGGTGGCCAGAACTGGACCCGACTGTTCCTCGACACCAAACTTCCGGGCGAGCCCTATCTGATCACGGCATTGGGGCGCCACTCCGCCGAGATGGCCACCAACGTTGGCGCCGTCTATGAGACCCACGACGACGGCGGCAGCTGGGAAGCTCTGGTGACCGATGCCGCTGGTGCCGTTCGAGACCTGCGACGCGGTGAGGACGGCAGCTACGTCAGCGTCAGCAGCCTTGGCAATTTCTACGCCACCTGGCAGCCGGGGGATGCCGTCTGGCAGGTGCACCAGCGGGTCAGCAGCCAGCGACTGCAGAGCATTGGTTATCAACCCGACGGCAATCTCTGGATGGTGGCTCGGGGGGCTCAGATCCGCCTGAACGACGAAGCGGGGAACCTCGAAAGCTGGAGCAAAGCGATCATCCCGATCACCAATGGTTACGGCTACATGGACATGGCCTGGGATAACGATGGCGCCATTTGGGCCGGAGGCGGCAACGGCACCCTGCTGGTGAGCCGCGATGGAGCCGACAGCTGGGAGATCGATCCCGTCGGCGATCGTCAGCCCAGCAATTTCACCCGCATGGTGTTCGACGGGGACCACGCCTTCGTTCTCGGTGAGCGCGGCAACCTGCTGCGCTGGGTGGGCAACGCTGTGTAACCAAGGACTCAGGCCTCACTCGGCGACCCGGCATCACCCCCTAGGATCTCCGAGCTGATACGCCCGAGCTATGGCTGCAGGCTCTACAGGGGAACGCCCGTTCTTCGAAATCATCACGAGCATCCGCTACTGGGTGATCCACTTCGTGACCCTTCCGTCGATCTTCCTCGCCGGGTTCCTGTTTGTGTCCACTGGTCTGGCCTACGACGCCTTTGGCACTCCCCGTCCGGACGCCTACTTCCAGGCCTCCGAAAGCAATGCCCCTGTGGTGAGCCAGCGTTACGAGGGCAAATCCGAACTCGACGTCCGCCTGAAATAACCCATGTCACAAACCCCTGTCGCCACCACGCCCCGCAACTATCCGATCTTCACGGTGCGTTGGCTGGCCCTGCACACACTCGGCGTCCCGACTGTGTTTTTCCTCGGCGCTCTCGCCGCGATGCAGTTCATCCGTCGCTGATCAGCACCATGCAACGCAATCCCAACCCCAACAACCTTCCGGTTGAACTCAACCGCACCAGCCTCTACCTGGGTCTGCTGTTCGTGTTCGTCACCGGTGTGTTGATGTCCAGCTACTTCTTCAACTGAGGTTTGATCCATGAGTGGTAAGAAGTCTCCTTTCCCCGATGGTCGAATTCCCGACCGCCTTCCTGACGGACGCCCTGCTGTGCCCTGGAGGTCCCGCTGGACCGAAGGCGTTCTTCCCTTGTGGCTTGTGGCCACAGCAGGCGGTATGGCCGTTCTCTTCGTGGTCGGCCTGTTCTTCTACGGCTCCTACACCGGAGTCGGTTCCGCCTGATTTCCGGGCTGAGATTGTTCGTTCAACCGGCCTTCAAGGCCGGTTTTTTTGTGATCTCACGTGGGAGTCAGACCCCGTAAAAGTCCCGATACCAACGGGCAAATTGACCAACACCCACCTCAATCGGCGTTGAAGGCCTGAACCGCACCCAATCCTCAAGAGCCTTGGTTTCGGCGGCCGTGGCCACCACATCCCCGGGCTGCATCGGCTGGAAATCCTTGATGGCTTCACGGCCGAGGGCCTGCTCCATCACCTCGATGAACCGCAGCAGTTCCGTGGGCTGACTGTTGCCGATGTTGAACACCCGGTGCGGTGCCGCCGCCGTGGCCGGATCCGGCTGGAGAGGATCGAACTCGGGGTTGGCGGTGGCCGGCTTGTCGCAGCAGCGCAGCACCCCTTCAACAATGTCGTCGATGTAGGTGAAATCGCGCTGCATCCGGCCGTGGTTGAACACCTTGATCGGCTCGCCGGCCAGGATCGCCCGGGCGAACAGCATCGGAGCCATGTCCGGCCTGCCCCAGGGCCCATACACCGTGAAAAAGCGCAGACCCGTCGCGGGAAGTCCATAGAGATGGCTGTAGGTGTGCGCCATCAGTTCATTGGCCTTCTTGCTGGCGGCGTAGAGGCTCACCGGGTGGTTCACCGGCTGCCGCTCATGGAACGGCAGATTGCGATTGCCGCCGTAGACCGAGCTGCTGGAGGCGTAGACCAGATTCTCGGTGCCGTGGTGACGGCATCCCTCAAGGATGTTGCCGAACCCCACCAGGTTGCTCTGGATGTAAGCCGCAGGGTTCTCCAGCGAGTACCGCACCCCCGCCTGGGCCGCCAGATTGACCACCACCTGGGGCCGTTCGGCCGCGAACAGGGCCATCAGGGAGTCGCTGTCCTCCAGCGCACAGGGGTGGAACTGCCAGGCATCCGCTGGAGCCAATGCTTCGATTTCACGCAGCCGGGCCTGCTTGAGGGTCGGGTCGTAATAGTCGTTCAGGCAGTCGATGCCGACCACCCGATCACCCCGCTGCAGCAGGCGCTGGGCCAGAGCGGCACCGATGAACCCGGCAGCGCCGGTGACGAAAACCGTTCGCGTCATCAGCCTTCCCCGTCGCCCACGCGCCACAACGTCAAACCTGCCGCCCGAACCTGCTCAGGATCGGTGACAGCACGGGAATCAAACACCCAGGCCGGACGCCGCATCCGCCCCGCCAGCTCCTGCCAGTTCAGCTCCCGATACTGACGCCATTCCGTCAGGATCAGCACTGCATCAGCACCCACCACCGCCTCCTCAACGGACCCAGCCAGCGCCCAGCTGCCCGTGCCACTGAGGGCATCGGCCGCATCGGCCGCCTCCTGCTGCAGGTCCCGGGCCATCTGGGCCGGTTCCACCTTCGGGTCATGGATCGCCAGCTGCGCGCCCTCCTCCAGCAGATCCCGGCAGATGCGGATCGCCGGCGCCTCCCGCGTGTCATTGGTGTCGGCCTTGAAGGCGAAACCGAGCACCGCCAAACGTTTACCGGTCACCGTGCCGAACAGGTTCTGCACCACCAGCTGCGCGATCCGGTGCTGCTGCCAGGTGTTGAGCGTCACCACGCTCTCCCAGTAATCCGCCACCTCCGGCAGGCCGAAATGGCGGCAGAGATACACCAGATTGAGGATGTCCTTCTGGAAGCAGCTGCCGCCGAACCCAGGGCCGGCATTGAGGAATTTCGGTCCGATCCGGCTGTCGGTTCCGATCGCCCTGGCCACCTCCCGCACATCAGCGCCGGTGGCCTCACACAGCGCCGCCACGGAGTTGATCGAACTGATCCGTTGCGCCAGAAAGGCGTTCGCCGTCAGCTTGGACAGCTCGCTGCTCCACAGGTTGGTGCGCAGGATCTTCCCGTCGTCCACCCAGTGGCCGTAGATGCCGGCGAGGGCCTCGATCGATGCCGCGTCATCGCCTCCAATCAGCACCCGATCCGGTGCCTCCAGATCAGCGATCGCCGTTCCCTCCGCCAGAAACTCCGGGTTGGACAGCACCGAGAAACTGCGCTGCCGATCATCGGCCTGGGCCGCCTCCAGGATCGTCTGGATCGCCGCCGCCGTGCGCACCGGCAGCGTGCTCTTCTCCACCACGATCGTGTGGCCCGTCGCCTCCTGGGCCACGGTGCGGGCGCAGGCCTCCACCCAGCGCAGATCACTGGCCTGGCCAGCCCCCAGTCCTTTGGTCTTGGTGGGGGTGTTCACCGAAATGAACACCATGTCCGCCTGAGCGATCTGCTCCTCCACTGCCGTGGAGAAGTGGAGGTTGCGGCCCCGGGCTCGCCCCACCACCGCATCCAGACCGGGTTCATACACCGGCAGCCGGCTGAGATCGGCATCATTCCAGGCGTCGATCCGCGCCTGGTTGATGTCCACCACCGTCACCTGGATCTCAGGGCAGCGATCGGCGATCACCGCCATCGTCGGGCCGCCCACATAGCCCGCTCCGATGCAGCAGATCCGTTGAATCGTCACGCCTCGGAACTCTCACCAGTTGCGAGGACACTACGGAAACACTCAATCGTCGGGTCCAACCCCTGCTCCAGTGACACAGTCGGCTGCCACTGCAGCTGGTCTCTCGCCAGGTCGATCCGGGGCTGACGTTGCTGGGGGTCATCCTGCGGCAAGGGTTTTTCAATCAACGCCAGCTGGGGATTCACGCGCTCGCGCACCAGCTCCGCCAGTTGGCGAATGGTGAATTCATCGGGGTTGCCGAGGTTGATCGGGCCGGTGTGGTCACCGTTCATCAGGCGGATCAGACCCTCGATCAGATCACTCACGTAACAGAACGAGCGGGTCTGGGATCCATCGCCGTAGAGGGTCAAAGGCTCGCCCCGCAGGGCCTGGACGATGAAGTTGCTCACCACCCGACCGTCATCGATCAGCATGCGCGGGCCGTAGGTGTTGAAGATCCGCGCCACCCGCACCTCCACACCATTCATGCGCTGGTAGTCAAAGCAAAGGGTCTCGGCGATGCGCTTGCCCTCGTCGTAGCAGCTGCGGATGCCGATTGGATTCACACAGCCGCGATAGCTCTCCGGCTGAGGGTGCACCTCCGGATCGCCGTAGACCTCGCTGGTACTCGCCAGCAGCAGCCGCGCCCCAACCCGGCGCGCCAGGCCCAGCATGTTGTAGGTCCCCAGGAAACTGGTCTTGGCGGTCTTGACCGGATTGAACTGGTAATGGATCGGCGATGCCGGACAGGCCAGGTGCCAGATCCGATCCACCTCCAGCTTGATCGGCTCCGTGACGTCATGCCGGATCAGCTCGAAGCGGGGGTGGCCGATCCAACGGGCGATGTTGGCCTTGCGTCCGGTGAAGTAGTTGTCCAGACAGATCACCTCGTCGCCGGCCTCCATCAGCCGATCGATCAGATGGGAGCCCAGAAAGCCGGCCCCGCCGGTGACGAGATGGATCCGCATCTCAGGGAGTGCGCAGCGTCTCCACCATCGCGGCGATCGCCGAGAGCGCAACGGTGGACTCCTCCCCCTGCTGCTGCAGCGGCTTCAACCGCACCTCGCCGCGGTCCGCCTCCTCATCCCCCAGCACCAGCCCCCAGCGGGCACCACTGCGATCCGCCCGCTTGAACTGTTTGCCGAAGGCCGAACCGGACCCGTCCAGTTCCACGCTGAGTCCCTGGGCCCGCAGCTCTCTGGCCAGAGCAAGCGCTGCGGCTTCCGCCCGATCACCCCGGTTGACCACATAGGCATCGGGAAGCGGCGAGCTCACCAAACGGGCCGCAGGACCATTTGGGTCAGCCTTGGCCGCTGCCTCCAGCACCAGCATCAGCCGTTCCATGCCAAGGGCCCAGCCGACGGCGGGCGTCGCCGGTCCCCCCAGCTGAGCGATCAGACCGTCGTAACGGCCACCGCCACAGACGGTGGCCTGGGCTCCGAGCTGGTCACTGGTGATCTCAAAGGCGGTGTGGCCGTAGTAATCCAGACCGCGCACCAGACGTGGATTCAACCGGAAGGGGATAGCCAAAGCCGTCAGCCCCCGCTGCACCGCCTCAAACCGCTGCCGACTTTCCGGACTGAGGGCATCCGCCAGGGTGGGCGCCTGCTCCAGGAGGGCCTGGGTGGTCTTGTTCTTGGAATCGAGGATGCGCAGTGGATTGGTGCTGAGCCGGGCTCGGGAGTCCTCATCCAACTGGTCCTGCCGCTGCTCCAGCCAGCCCACCAGAGCCGCCCGGTAGGCCTGACGGTCCTCCGGCGTGCCAAGACTGTTGATCTCCAGTTCCAGACCACCCACCCCCAGCCCTGCCAGCAGGTCCCAGGCCAGGGCAATCACCTCCACATCGCTGCGGGCGCTCTGCGCCCCCAGCCACTCCACACCGATCTGATGGAACTGGCGCTGACGCCCGGCCTGGGGCCGTTCGTAGCGAAACATCGGGCCGGCATACCAGAGCTTCTGAGCCCCCTGGCTGAGCAGACCGTGCTGCACCGCTGCCCGCACCACCGAGGCCGTGCCCTCCGGCCGCAGGGTGCAGGCCCGATCGCCCCGATCACTGAAGCTGTACATCTCCTTGCCAACTACATCGGTGCCCTCACCGATGCCGCGGCAGAAGAGATCGGTGCTCTCCAGCAGCGGCGTGCGGATCTCTCCGAAACCGGAGCGGCGGAAATGATCCCTCGCCACCGCTTCCACCGCCTGCCAGCGCTGCAGGACCTCCGGCAGCAGGTCGACCATGCCCCTGAGGCTCTGCAGCTGACTCACGACACCGGGTACTGGTTCAGCGGCTCAGTCTGCCCTTTGATGCCCACGACTCAAGTGTTGATGCTGCCGCTGGCCACCAGATCCATCAGCGCCAACTGGCGCTGAACACAGATGTCGAGATCAAAATTGCGTTCCACCGTTCGCCTTGCTTCAACAGCAAAGGAGGCCGCCCGTTCGCGATCCCGCAACAACTCAGAAACCGCTGACGCCAGATCTGCCGAAGAGAAAAAATCAACAAGAAGGCCATTTTTGCCGTGGCGGATCACCTCCCTCACCGGCGCCGTATCGGAGCCCACAACTGCACAACCGCAGGCCATCGCCTCCAGCAGGCTCCAACTCATCACAAACGGATAGGTGAGGTAGACGTGACAAGCACTCAGCTGCAGCAGCGGCAGAAACAGCTGATACGGCAAGACACCGGTGAAGTGAACTCGGCTTGGGTCGTACTGACCATCGATCTCCGCCAGGAATCGGTCCTTCCATTCACCATCAGGACAGGCAGCGCCGTAGCTGACACCTTTGGTTTCCCCAACGATCACGATACGTGCGTCCGGTGACTGGCGCTGAAGGTCAGGAATGGCCCGCAGGAAGGTATGGCACCCCCTGTAGGGCTCAAGGCGGCGATTGACGAAGGTGACAATCGGTTCCCCCTTCGTCAGCACGGTTCCATCGGGCAGGGTGAGCGGATTGGGATTGGTCGCCGGCACGGCTCGGCGGGTATCGACACCGTCGTGAATCACGCTGATGCGGCGCTGCCAATGCTCGGGGAAACTGCTGGCCTGGAAGTGCGTTGGCGACACATTCCAATCGGCCTGCTCCAGTGTCAGGTGCAGATAGGCATTTTTCATGTTGAGGCGAGCCTGCTCACGCCACGTCCATTCCCGGTCAAATTCCGGATCAAAATTGGAATCAAACCCGTGGGCGTTGTAGAAGAATTCCTCGTAACAAAGCAGCGGTGAATCCGGCCAGATCGCTTTAAGGAAGAGGGCCTCGCCCCAACCTGGATGAGCACAGATCAAATCCGGAGTGAATCCCTTTGCCTTGAGCTGCTCCGCAGCCCGCGCACAGCCTTCAGCACGGATGATCTTCGTTTCGGTTTCCGTGACAAAGGGATGAATCCCCTGTGTATTTCCCCGCTCCAGTGGGTAGCGGAAGTAATTCAATGATTCCGGCAGTGGGCGGTTGACATCGGGCTCATTGATACCCAAGGCCACAAGTTGATGGCTTCCAGCCCGTGCCAGACGCTGAACGATATGGACGTATTGACCCGGGAAGTTCTGATGGACGAACAGAATCCGCATCTGGCTCAGAGGCGCTGCAGCGATTCAGCTTTGTCCTGGAACTCACCCAGCAGCAATTGCAGATAGGACACCTTGCGCAATTTGATATTGGCCGTAAGGCTCATGCCCACTTGCAATGGCAATGCCGTACCGCTTTTAAGAGCCAACGTCTGCTGGTCAAGTTTCACCGTCACCGGGAAACTCAGTTCCTGACGTTGCTCCTGAGGATCCGGCGGCAGAGCATCGGAACCAATACGCGTCACCTTCCCTTCCAAGACGCCAAAATCCGTTGAGGGATAGGAATCAATGCTGATATCAGCTTTCATACAACTCTCCAGATTCTGCGGGCAACCAGCTGGCACCGTCACGAACCCGATCTTGTTGCTTGGAACTTCAACCTTCGCTTCCAGAGATCCATAGGGAACGACCTTCATCACCGTCTGAGTGGACTGAGCTGTGAATCCCGTGGCTGTGGGCTTCAGATCAAAGACCACACCATCCACCGGTGACTTCAGCTGCTGATAGCGCAACGTCACCCGAGCCTGAGCAAGTCGGCCATTGAGATCAGCCAATTCAGAGTTGAGCTGAGCGACCTGCTGCTCCAGCTGAGCCGTCTGCCTCAAGCGGTCAGCCTTCGTCTGCATCAGACGACCACGGGTCTCCTCCACAGCGTTCTGCTGGCTGAGGTATTGCAACTCAGATGTGGCCCCAGCCTCTTCCAACTGCTCAAATCGCTCCAGGATTTCGGATTGCAGCTCGAGGTTGTTCTCCAACATCTGCACCTCCTCATTATTGACCTGGAGGTAACGCTGCTTCTCCTGATCCTTGAGACGGAGCTGCTCCTGCTTGAGCTTGATGGTTGTCTCGAGGCTGAGACGCTGTTCTTCGGTGGCTTCGGTGTCCAACTTCATCAACACCTGCCCAGCCTTCACGGAATCGCCCTCCTTAACGAGGATTTCGTCAGCAACACCACCCACGGGCATCTGGATGTCCTGCACGGAACCCACCGGTTCCAGCTGGCCGGGGGCCACAACAATCTCTTCTGTACGGGCCAGAGCCAGCCAGGCCACGCCGAACACCGTGGTACCGATCAAGGTCCAGGTGACGGTCTTCATCCAGAAACGACCCTGCTGCAGCACCGATTCGTCGTAGGTGACGAGGGCTGAAGACTCCTGATTGGGGGCCGGCGTCTTGCGCTTGAACGGATTGAGCTTCATGGTCAGGTGCTCTCCTGCTGGCGGTAAAGGGCGTAGTAGCGACCCCGATGGTTCATCAGCTCCTGATGGGTACCGACCTCAACCACGGCCCCCTGGTGCAGCATCACAATCACATCGGCCTGGCGGATCGTGGACAGGCGGTGGGTGATGAAGAACACCGTCTGGTCGTCCAGATTCTCGAGCAGGTTGTCGCAGACCTTGCGTTCGGTTTCGTAATCAAGGGCGCTGGTGGCTTCGTCCATCACCAGCAACTTGGGGTTGCTCAGCAGGGTGCGCGCAATCGCCACCCGCTGCCGCTGACCGCCGCTGAGGGCAGCCCCCCGTTCACCCACCGGTGTGCTGTAGCCGCTGGGCAGATCCATGATGAAGTCATGGGCATTGGCCAGGCGGGCCGCCCTCACAATCTCCTCGCTGGATGCTTCGGGATTCGTCAGCGCGATGTTCTCGCTGACGGTGCCGCTGAACAGAAGCGGATCCTGGGGCACGATGCCGATCTGACGACGAAGCGAGTACAGCTCCACCTTGGCGATGTCGTAGCCGTCGATCAGGATCCGTCCCTCACCGGGCTCGTAAAGCCTCGGCAACAGCTTCATCAGGGTGCTCTTGCCGCTACCGCTCTGGCCGACGATGCCAACGAAGGTGCCGGCCTTGATCTCCAGGTTGATGTCCTTCAACACCTCCGGTTGTCCGGGGCGGAAACGGAAGGAAAGATCCTCGAACCGCACCTCCCCCTGCAACGGCGGCAGCATCACCTTGGATTTGTCCACCTCATCGGACTCTTCAGGGGTGTCGATCACATCCGCCAGCCGCTCGAAACTCACCCGCAGTTCCTGGATGTTCTGCCAGATCGTCGACAACCGCAGCAGCGGCTGGGTGACATAGCCGGAAATGATCCGGAAGGCGATCAACTGGCCGAGGGTCAGGTCACCGTTCAACACCATCGAGGCACCGATCCACAGCACCATCAGCTGCGAAATCTTCTGCAGCACCTGGCTGGTCTGATTCAGGGCCGTGCCGGTGATCGTCTTCTCGAACGTGCGGGCGATGTACTGGGAATAGAACTCCTGCCAGCGCCAGCGACTGACCATCTCCACGTTCTGGGCCTTCACCGTCTGAATGCCGGTGAGCACCTCAACGAGATGGCTTTGCGTCTTGGCGTTTTCCTCTGCGGCCGCACGGAACTGGCGGCGGAACAGCGGAGCCCCGAGCACGGTGAGACCGATCTGAATCGGCAGCACCGACAGGGCGATCAAGGTGAGCAGCCAGCTGTAGATCACCATCACCAGGATGTAGATCACCGAGAAGGCGGCATCCAGGATCGTGGTGAGGGCCTGACCCGTGAGGAAATTGCGGATCTTCTCAAGCTCAGCCACCCGCGTACCGAGTTCGCCCACCGGGCGGCGGTCGAAGTAACCCAGGGGAAGGCGCAGCAGGTGGTCGATCACCTCTGCTCCGAGGCGCTGATCGATCCGGTTGGTGGTTTCAGCAAACAGGAATGTCTTGAGGCTGCCCAACACCCCCTCCAGGATCGTCACCACCACCAGCGCGATGCCCAGCACCTGGAGCGTGTCCAGGCTGCGCTGACTGATCACCTTGTCGATGATCACCTGAATCAGCAGGGGGTTGGCCAGGGTGAACAACTGCACCACGAAACTGGCTGCCAGCACCTGGATCAGCACACCCCGATAGCGCTTGAGCGCAGGCCAGAACCAACCGGGACCGAACTTCTGATCCGGTGTGGCATTGGAGCGCTCCATCAGAAGCAGCTCAATGCCCTCAGGGAAACAGTCCGCCAGATCAGAGGGCCCAAGGGTGACCATGCCGTGCTTTGGCGAGGCCAGCTTCAGGCCCTGTTCATTGCTGGCCACCACCAGGGCAAAGCCGCCCTGCCAGGGAATCATCGATGGCACCTGCAGACGCGTGCCCGCCTCGGCAGGCACCTTGGCCGCCATCACGTGCAAGCCAAGACTGGCCGCCAACTGGCCGCACAACTGAAGGTTGGGGGTGAGGCCCCGGCGCAGGTTGTCCTGCAGGACCTTCTCAATCGAGTCGCGCCGGAACGGCAGCTTCATCAACTGGGCCAGCATCTGGAAGCAGGCCAGCGTTTCCTGGATCGGGCCCTCAGCACGAATCAGCCTGAGGCTGTCCACCACATTGCGCTCAGGGCTGTAACGACTCACCGGCGGCAGCAGCTCCGCCTCTTCAACAGCATTCACGGGCACCAGATCACCGCCGGGCGCCGGTGCATCGCTGACCTCGGAAGAACCGGGGAACAACACCAGGCGAGGACAGAACCGATCTGCAACCGGCAGGTCAGACGCCGCATGGATAGCCTGTCCAAGGCTGGCATCACCCCAGCTGCTGGTGAGGTAGATCAGGCCGCCCGTCGCCAACGCAGCATCAATCGACTCGGCATCCGGCCGACACCGCTTGGCATTCTTCAGCGCCTGTTCGAGCTGCTCAAGGGCGGAGCTTTCGGTCTCTGCCGTTCCCTCTTCAAGAACTTCCAGCAGCGCCAGCAGTTCCTGCGGCCAGAGCTGCTTGTCACACCAGAGGCGGAACGACTCCTCCTCGCCGTAGAGCTGGGTCCACTGCTCATCGGAAATCGCGCAGGCGATCACTTCGTCCGAAGCGATCACGTTTTCGCAGGGGTTCCCGCAGAGCAGGCTGGCGGCACCGATCACGCTGCCGGGGCCGAACTTACCGACGGTGGTGAGACGGCCGTTGTGACGACCCACCAGACGTGCCTGCCCCTTCAGGAGCACCAGAATCCTGGCGGGTATGTCATCCGCTTCGCTCAGCTGCTGACCCAGCTCGAACCGCAGCAATTTGGTGGATTCCTGCAACCGTGACAGAGCGTCATCGGACAGGCCCTGGAACGCAGGATGCTTGAGAAGTGGGAAGGGAGGGGACTGGGTCATCAGGAGATGTTGAAGTCGCTGAACTCGCCTTCAAGCCGGCTCAAAGTAGTGGCGGTTTCCTCCTCGATCCAGGCATCGAACATCTCCCGGCACATCTGATCCGACACCTCCGGTGTGAACGTGGCCGGGGAATAGCGCTCCAACCGCACCACCAGCCACCAATCAGCAATCCGGAACGGTTCCAGCAGAACGCCGGGTTGGGCCACCCGCAGCTTTTCAACAAGCAGGGGATGGGCCTGAGTCAGGGACACCGGACCGACGATGCCATTGGTGTTGCGCTCAGGGCCCTCGGCGTAGCGCTTGGCCAGATCAGCAAAATTGGATTCCCCTGAATCAATCTGCAGGTACAACTCGCGGGCCAAAAAACTGTCGGCCAAGCGCAACAAGCTGTACACAACTTGATCCAACTCATTTTTGCGCTCCAGAAACCGCGCTTCGGCCTTGGGAGCGAAGCGCTCCCTGATGTACGCCTGGCGACGGATCACGCGTTCGAGCCGATCAATCACCTCCTCATGGGGTCGCCCCAAATCCGTGAGCATCTCTGACCACTGATCCATGGTCTCGAAACCCCTCTGTTCCAGAAGCTCCAGCTTTGCGGTCTCAAGGGCATCTTCAGGAACAGACACGCCAGCGATGGCCTCGCTGGTGATCATCTGTTCCACCAGAGGCTTGAGCAGGTTGTACCGCCTCAAGAGAGATCGCCCTTCTGTGCCGATGGCCCGCCTTAGGTCGGGAAGCGTCGTTCCGCCGTCCACACATCGTTCATCGGTGGGCGAACCCTAAGTGCAAACACCGGGTCTGGCTCTGACCTGATCCACAATCCAGTGATGCGGTAGCCGTGCCCGATGACGAGCAGGATCCTGATCACCGGTGGGGCCGGTTTCATCGGCAGTCACACCTGCGTTGTGCTGCTTGAGCAGGGACACTCCCTGGTGGTGGTGGACAACTTCGACAACAGCAGTCCGGAAGCCCTGCGCCGGGTTCAGGAGTTGGCGGCATCCGATGCCCTTGTGTTGGTGGAAGGAGATCTACGGAACCCTGAAGTGCTCGATCGGGCCTTCCGCTGCGATGGCCCTGTGGATGGCGTGATTCATTTCGCCGGTCTCAAGGCCGTGGGGGAATCGGTGGCCGACCCACTGCGCTACTGGGATGTGAACCTCAACGGCAGCCGGGTCCTGGCTGCGGCCATGGACCGACATGACTGCCGCACCCTGGTGTTCAGCAGCACCTCCACGGTCTACGGCGAACCGGAGCAGTTCCCCCTCCACGAAGGGATGGCCACCGCGCCGGTGCATCCCTACGCCCAGACCAAACTCGCCGTGGAGCAGATGCTGGCAGCGCTTTGCCGCTCCGGAGGCTGGCGGGTGGCATGTCTTCGCTACTTCAACCCGGTGGGCGCCCACCCCAGCGGTCGCATCGGGGAAGACCCCCTCGGCATTCCCAACAATCTGTTTCCCTTCATCACCCAGGTGGCTGCCGGACGACGGGACAAGTTGCGGGTTTTCGGACAGGACTACCCGACACCCGATGGCACCGGCATCCGCGACTATCTGCACGTGATGGATCTGGCCGAAGCCCATGGCGTCACGCTCACCCACCTCCTTGACCATGAGCCACCCACCCAGCTGACCCTGAACATCGGCACGGGCACTGGACTCAGCGTGCTCGATGTGATTCACGGGTTCGAGCAAGCCACTGACATCTCCATTCCCTATGAAGTGGTCAGCCGCCGTCCCGGTGATGTGGCGAGGCTGCAGGCCTGTCCCAAACGCGCGCAGCAGGTGCTCGGCTGGCGCGCCCAACGCAGCCTCGAGGATATGTGCCGCGATGGCTGGGCCTGGCAGCAGGCCAACCCGATGGGCTATCGATCGGCGCCATGAGTTCCGCCGGGCTCCTGCTGCTGGCCGGCGGAGGCCACAGCCATGCGCTGATGCTCAAACGCTGGGCCATGGATCCACGCCGACGACCCGCCCGCCCAGTGGTGCTGATCAACCGCTGCGGCACAGCGCTTTACTCAGGCATGGTTCCCGCCCTGATCGCCGGGATCGATCCACCTGAGGCAGCGGCCATCGATCTGCGGTCCCTCTGTGATCGAGCCGGCGTGGCTTTCGTGCAAGCGGAGATCACCGGGCTGGACCCCATCCAACGCTGCCTGGTCCTGGCGAATCGCCCACCCCTCCACTTCGGTCTGCTCAGCCTGGATGTCGGCGCCATCAGCAGACCCAGCGCTGAAGGCATGGCGATCAAGCCCCTGGAACCGGCCCTGGCCTTCATCGCCTCCGAGGATCCCAACAGCACAATCCCCTTCACGGTTGTTGGAACTGGTGCCGCCGCCATCGAAGTGGTTCTGGCGCTGCGGCGCCGCTGGCCCCAGCGGCCGTTGCGATTGCAAACCCGTGCAAAAGGTCCTGGAGCCTTGGAACAACGGATCCTGTCGGAGGCCTCGATTGACCTGGTCACGACCCCCGGACCAACCATTGGCCCCCGACTGCTCTGCACCGGCAGTCGCGGACCCCACTGGCTAACCGCCAGCGGTCTACCGGTGGACGGTGATGGCCGCCTCCGCACCGATGCTCTGCTGCGGGTGGAGGGCTGCCAGCAGATCTTTGCGAGCGGTGACTGTGCGGTCATCGCTGCAGCACCCAGACCAGCCTCCGGGGTCTGGGCCGTGCGAGGGGCCATCCCTCTGGCCCGAAATCTGGAAGCCAGCTGCCTGGATCGCCCGCTGCATCCCTGGCAACCACAACGAGAGGCACTGCAACTGATCGGAGACCAGCACGGCCGGGCCTGGGCTCGCCGGGGCCGTTGGCAGCTGGGGCCCAACACACTGCTCTGGCGATGGAAGCGGCAGATCGACCGACGCTTCATGGCGGGGTTCCGCAGCAGCAAGCCAATGACTCTCACAGGACCAATGGCCTGCCGTGGTTGTGCGGCCAAGCTGCCGGCACAGCCGCTCCAGGCTGCCCTGGACAAGGCGGGGCTCAGCGGAACACCGGAGGATGCAGCACGAATCGAGGGCGACCCTCCCCTGCTGCAGAGCGTGGATGGCTTCCCGGCGCTGGTCAGTGACCCCTGGCTGAACGGGCGACTCACCACCCTGCATGCCTGCTCCGATCTCTGGGCCTGCGGTGCCAGGGTCGACAGCGCCCAGGCGATCGTGACCCTGCCGATGCTGGAGGCGGCGGAGCAGCAGGAACTGCTGGTGCAGACGTTGGGCGGTGTGCAATCAGTGCTGCAGGAACAGTCGGCAGAGCTGATCGGGGGACATACCCTCGAATCCCGCAGTGACCCGCCACCTTGCCCCAGCCTCGGGGTGCAGCTGAGCCTTTGTGTGAACGGTCGCGGTACCTCCCCCTGGAGTAAGGGAGGAATTGCCCACGGTGATGTGCTGCTGCTGAGCCGTCCGCTGGGCACCGGCGTGCTCTTCGCTGCCGCCATGGCGGGTGCCTGCTCCCCCGAGGCCCTCGACACGGTGCTTCAGCAGATGGCCAGCAGTCAGCACCGGTTGCTGGATCAACTCGAGCCCCATCGCCAGGCGATTCACGCCTGCACCGATGTCACCGGATTCGGGCTGCTCGGGCATCTGGGGGAAATGCTGCAAAGCAGCTCCCCGATGCACGTGACCCTATGGGCCAACAACATTCCGGCTTACCCCGATGCCATGGATCGATTGGCTCAGGGCTATGCCAGCAGCCTGGCACCGGCCAACCGCCAAAGCTGGCACTGGCTGGATGGGCCGATTCAACTGGATGAGGCACCCTCTCAAGCGCTACTGGAGCTGCTGGTGGATCCCCAGACCTGCGGACCATTGCTGCTGGCCTGTCCTGAGACCACAGCGCATTCCCTCATGGTCGAGGGGCCGTGGATCCCGATCGGCAACGCAACAGCCGACCATGGCTGAGGCCTTCGGAGCGGTCGTCACAGACATATCCAGCTGCTTCAGCCTGCCGCTGCAGTGGCTTGAGCTTGCGATTCAGCTTCTGGGGCGGACCGCTGCTGGCCAGCCACAGCTCGTCAGGCAGGGCTGAACGCAGCAGACGTTCGCGCAGTTCATCCCGATCACCCCAGGGAAACACTGGGGCGGTGATGCGTCCCATGGCCAGCTCCATCTGATCACTGAGATTGAACAGACGTGCCCGGGGGCTGTAGCGATCCCTCTCCCCATCGGTGAGCTGACTGATCGCGCGGAACTGATCCTGTTCGCGAACCCCAGCGGCGGCGGGATCCAGTTCCGCAAAACCAGGCCCCCACCAACTGATCAAGAGCAGGATCAACACCCCCAGCGCCACCCGTTGGCCTGCGCGGTGAAGTGGCGATGCTGTGAGCAAGACAGATATCAGCGGCAGCACCGACGGAAGCAAAACAACGAAATACCGGCTGAATGCCAGCGGCTTCACAAAAGAAACCACCACCACGGCCAGCACCATCACTGCTGAGGGCAACAGCGCGCTGCGGTCCAGCAAACGGTTCTGTCGCCATGGCAGCGGTTGCATTCCACCCCAACGCTGCAGTCCCCAGATGAGCACGACCAGAACGAGCAGCTTGGGCAGGGGCCAGAGGCCGAGGGCCCGAGCCAGGGACTCCTCCAGCAGAGCGAAATCAGGGGGGCCGATCCAGCTGCCGGATCGCGAACTCAACAAATAGTCAGCGGAATAAACGATCCATCCCAGCGCGGGAATGGCCCCCAGAACAGCAGCTCCCGCCAGACGCCAACGCCGCCTCGTCCCATCCCAGGCAGCTGCCGACAGCATCAGGAACAGTCCATAGAAGTGGGTCAAACCAGCCAGGCATGCCGTCAATCCGTAGAGCAAGGGTCGTTCTGAACGACGCCACCACCAGGCCAGGGCCACCAGCAGCACCAGCAAGGCATAGCTTTTTCCCTCAATCGCGAAGCGCACGGGGTACGGGCTGCAGAACGCCAGCAGCAGCGCCAGGGGCAGCACCCGCTGCCGACCATCACCGAGAGCCACCGCCTGAGCGACCATCACCGAACCCCCAGCCAGGTAGGCCAGCCAGGAGAGCAGCCGCAAGCTGACGGGGGTCTGTCCCAACAGCTGCCCCCAGATCCAGAGCAGTAAGTAATACAAGGGGGGATGGGTGTCCTGCCGCAGCATGTCCAGGAGAGCCCCAGGACTGGGCTGAAAGCTTTTGCCCACGCTGTACAGCTCATCGCTCCACAGGGCTGTGGCATCGATCAGCGACAGGGTTCGCAGAGCAAAGGCCGTCGCCACCAGTCCTGCCCCAAGGGTCCAGAGCTGAGCCGTTCGTTTCATCGGCCCTGATTCAGCAGCACCCCGCGGCGGCGGCGCAGCTCCTCCCCCAGATGCGGACCCGGATGCCATCCATCGGCGATCAACTGGCGGGCACTCTGCGGCGATTGAATGTGGCGCCAGCGGCCCCACCACCGCAACAGCGGCCTCCACCCAGCAGGGCGGAGAGTCACCATCAATGCAACCGTCTGGGGCGACCAGCCACCGCTTTCAAGGGCCGATGTCCAGGCATCCGGCGAGGCCGATTGTGGGAGTGGATCCGAGCTCAGCCAGGCCTTCAGCGATGGCAGCGGTTCCAGCCACTGTTGCTGCTGCCCGGGGATCTGCAGGCGACGCGCCACGGCCCCGGGATCAGCCGCGGCCGCCAACAGCGACGTCATCAACGGCAGTCCGAGGCGTTGCCCCCAACGAAGACGTCGGGTTCGCTCCGGATCACATTGCAGGCAGGGATCCACCAGGGCCAAGGCCTGCCAGGACTCCAGCAAGTCCAGGGCGATGGGCCAGGGTTCATGGTCCAGCAGCCTCTCCAGCTCCATGCGCAGCCTGCTGGCCAGGGCTGGCGGTGCCGTTTCCGGCGCATCCCCCACCTGCCAGGCCCAGGGCCATGCTGCGACGGTTTCACGGACCTGCTTCAAGGCCTCAACGCCAAGATTCATGCCCAGACGGGCGCCATAGCGCGCTGCGCGAATCACTCGGGTGGGGTCATCGCTGATGCTGCCGGGATGCAGAAACTGCAGACGCCCTGCGGCCAGATCGCTCTGACCGCCATGGGGATCGATCAACTCACCGGAGATCAGATCCAGAGCCATGGCATTGATCGTGAGGTCACGCCGCACCAGATCCGCCGCCAAGGACCCCGGCTGCACCACTGGGTTCTGTGCTGGCGCCGGATAGTGCTCCTGTCGGGCCGTGGCCAGATCAAGCGGCACACCATCGAGATCCAGGGCCACCGTGGCGAACTGGTCATGGTGTTGAACGTGGGTCACCCGCACGGGCCCGCAACGCTCCAGCAGCACCTCTGACAAGTGGGCCGCACTGCCCTCCACCACCCAATCCAGATCGGGAACTCCATGCCAGGGACGGCCATGGCGCTGATGCAACAGCAGGTCCCTCACCACGCCACCCACAAGGGCCAGCCGTGGCAATCCTGCTTCGACGGCTGCCGCCTTCAGGGCATCCAGCAGTGCTGACGGCACAGCCGGCAGATCCATTGCGTGGCGTGGATGACAATGATCAGATCATCACGGATCCTCGCGTTGTCCGCTCTCACCCGCTGCCTGCAGGAGGAATCCTCCGCCATCGCCGCCGCCGCTGAGCGGCTCAGCGGCGAACAGGTGGAGGCAGCTCTGGCACTGCTGGAACGTTGTGCTGATCGCAAAGCCAAGTTGGTGATCACTGGTGTTGGCAAAAGCGGCATCGTGGCCCGCAAAATCGCCGCGACCTTTTCCTCGATCGGCCTGATGGCCCTGTTCCTCAATCCCACCGATGCTCTGCACGGGGATCTCGGGGTTGTGGCACCGGAGGATGTGTGCCTGCTGCTGTCGAACAGCGGCGAAACCACGGAACTGCTGGAGGTGCTGCCTCACCTCAAACGACGCGGAACCGGCCGGATCGCCATCGTCGGCCGGGCCGACTCCTCCCTGGCCCGTGGCAGCGATGTCGTGCTGGAAGCCGGCGTGGACCGTGAGGTTTGCCCCCTCAACCTGGCTCCCACCGCCAGCACGGCTGTCGCGATGGCCATCGGCGATGCCCTGGCGGCCGTCTGGATGGAACGGCGCGGCATCTCACCAGCGGATTTCGCCCTGAATCACCCCGCCGGATCCCTCGGCAAACAGCTCACGCTGACAGCAGCCGATCTGATGGTTCCCGTCAGCAAGCTGCATCCGCTGCAACCCCAGACCCCTCTGCCTGAGGTGATCGGTGGTCTGACCCGAGACGGTATCGGCAGTGGCTGGGTGGAGCATCCTGAGCAACCGGGCGCCCTGGTGGGCCTGCTCACCGACGGTGATCTGCGCCGGGCCCTGCAGGACCACAGCGCCGACAGCTGGAGCAACCTGACGGCAGCCGATCTGATGACCATCGACCCAATCACCGTCAACGGTGATGTGCTGGTGGTGAAGGCCCTGGAACGGATGGAACACAACCGCCGCAAACCGATTTCTGTATTACCCGTTGTGGGGGAGCAGAAACGCTTGCTGGGGCTGCTGCGTCTGCATGACCTGGTGCAGGCAGGGCTGGCATGACGTTGCCGGGCTGGAACCAGCTGGTCTGGTGGAGACTGCGCCGCCAGCTGAACGATGTACAGCTGCTGGTGCTGGATGTGGACGGTGTCTTAACCGATGGCGGGCTCTGGTTCGACGCCGAAGGTCAACTGATCAAGCGCTTCGACGTGCGAGACGGTCTGGGCATCCGCCTGCTGCAGCAAGCGGGAGTGCAGATCGCCTTTCTCAGCGGTGGCCGTGGCGGCGCCACGGAGGTACGGGCCCGCCAACTGGGTATCGATCACTGTCTGGTCGGCATCAAGGACAAACCCGCTGCCCTGCAAACCCTCCAGCAGCAGGTCGGGGTCAGCGTCTCTCAAACTCTGTTTGTCGGCGACGACCTGAATGATCTGGCCGTCCGACCGGTGGTGGGGCTGCTGCTGGCACCTGCCGATGCCTGCGCTCCGGTGCGTCGTGGTGCCGATCTGGTGCTCTCGCGCCGCGGCGGCCATGGAGCGGTGCGGGAGCTGGCGGAGCAGATCCTTCAAGCCCGAGGTGGCTGGCGCGGCTTGAGCAGGAGGGGTTGGCGTGACCGGAACGACTGACGCCGCTGGGGTGTTCCTGCTGGGGCTCGGGGCCCAGAAGGCCGGAACCTCATGGCTGCACGCTCAGCTGAACCGACGCCGGGATGCTGACTTCGGATTTCTGAAGGAGTACCACATCCATGACGCACTCACCCTGCCAGCCGCGGGGTTCTCAGGGAGGAGCCGCCGCTCACTATTGAAGCCGCGCACCTGGCGCCGTCAACGTTTTCTGGAACGACCGGAGCGTTACTACGCCTACTTCACCAGCCTGCTGAAGCGTCCAGGCATCCAGCTCACCGGGGACATCACGCCCTCCTACAGCGGGCTCAGCTCCAACACCCTGCAGGCCATCCAAAGAGGCTTCGCAGCCCAGGACATTCCGGTGCGACCGGTGTTCCTGATGCGGGACCCGATTGAGCGCATCATCTCCAGCCTGCGCATGCACCGGCGCAAACAGGGCCTACGGGACAGCGCAGGAGAACTCCAAGCCCTGCATCAGCTCTGCCACGAGCGCCCCGACCGGATCACGTTACGCAGCGACTACGGCCACACCCTGCAGGCCCTGAAACAAGCCTTCGGCCTTGAACACTGCTTCATCGGCACCTACGAGACACTGTTTGATCAGAACTGCTGGTCTGAGCTCTGCCGGTTCCTCGAGATCCCCTACGAAGAACCACAGTGGAATCAAGAGGTGAATGTGAGCCGCACCAACACAGCGCTACCAGACGAACTGCTGGCGAAACTGGGGCAATGGCAGGGTCCAACCCTGGAGGCTGTACAACTCCATTGCCCGGAGCTTGATCTCAAGCAGCTCTGGCCGACCGCCAGCCGCTGGTGTTGTGCGGGCTAGGCCGAGGGGCAGACCATGGATCGGGCCTGTTCCAGCTGCTCCGCCGTATCGACTGACAGAGAGGTCCCTGCGACGGGGAAGGTGGCAATGGTGTGACCAGCCTCGATGAGACGCAACTGCTCCAACCTCTCCAGATCCTCGAGCGGCGACGTCGGCAGCTGATCCCAGCTCGCCAGCACATCCCCCCGGAAGCCGTACATGCCCACATGGCCCCAATACGTGGTGTGGCGGTGCCAGTCGACGGGATCCACGTCACGCACATGGGGAATCGCAGACCGCGAGAAATACAGAGCCCGCCCGTCATGGGCCA
>CAJWIC010000002.1 GCA_913040905.1 uncultured Synechococcus sp.
CGCTGGATGATCCGGATCTGCCGGCCCAACGAAATGCTGGTCGTCACGGGCAGCCGCAGCAATCAGGGTCAACAGGGGATAAAGGGCTACCGAGTGGTCGCCAATGGAGGCTGGACCTTCGTCAAACCGATCCTGGAGACGGCACGCCGCATGGACGTGACCCTGCTGCCGGTGATGGTGGAGGTGAAGAACGCCTACTCCAAGGGGGGGACCCCACTGAACATCCAGGCAATCGCCAATGTGAAAGTGAGCAGCGAACCTGAGGTTCGCAACAACGCCATCGAACGCTTCCTCGGGCGCGACCGGGAAGAGATCGTGCAGGTTGCCAGGGAAAACCTGGAGGGCAACCTGCGGAGCGTGCTGGCCCAGCTCACCCCGGAAGAGGTCAATGAAGACCGGCTCCGCTTTGCCGAACGGATCGCCGAAGACGTCGGCGATGACCTGCGGCGACTCGGCCTGCAGCTCGACACGTTCAAGATTCAGAGCGTGTCCGATGACGTGGACTATCTGAACTCGATCAGCCGCCGGCGGGTGGCCCAGATCGTTCGGGACGCCGAAATCGCCGAAGCTGAGGCCATCGGTGAAGCCGAACGCAAGGAAGCTGAAATGGAAGAGGTGGCGGAGGTGGTTCGCACCGAAGCCGAAACCGTTGTGCTGGAGAAGGACAACGCGGTGCGCACCAAGGTGGCCCAGATGGAGAAGCAGGCCCGTTCCGAGGAGGAGCGCACCACCGCCGCGGAACTGGAAGCCAAAGCCAAGGCCCAGCAAAAGCTGCAGAAGGTGCGCTCGGAACTGGAGCGACTGAGGCTTCAGGCGGAGGAGGTGCTTCCGGCCCAGGCCAGTCAGAAGGCCCGGGAACTGCGCGCCAGGGGGCAGGCGGCAGCCACGGCAGAGGATGTGAAGGCCAGCGCCCTTGTGAATGACCTGCTCACCCAGGTGTGGGAAGACGCAGGCAGCACCGCCGAACTGGTGTTCCTGCTGCAGCAGATCGAGATGGTGCTGGATCAGGCGACACGGTTGCCGTCACGCCTGACCCTGCATCGGGTCACCAGCCTCGATGGCAACGATGCCACCAGTCTCGCCAGTCTTGTGGCGCTGAACCACGTCGTGGTGCGCCAGTTCTTTGAGCAGGTGAAAGAGATCCTCGGCATCGATCTGCTCGCCACCCTGTCCACCAATCAGCAAGGAGACCACTGATGTTCATTGCCATCGGACTCACCGGCGCCGCAGGCATCTGGGCCTTTGTGGTGCTGCTTCGGCAGCTTTATTACATCTGTCAGCCCAGTGAGGTGCTGATTTTCGCCGGTCTGCGCCAGACCACCGGTAGCGGGCAGCGTGTCGGATACAGAACCGTTCGCGGCGGCAGCGCCCTGCGCATTCCCCTGCTGGAAGAGGTGATGCGGCTCGACCTCAGCAACATGATCATCGACCTCAAGGTGGACAATGCCTACTCCAAAGGAGGCATTCCGCTGAATGTCTCCGGAGTGGCGAACATCAAGATCTCCGGTGACGAACCGGGAATCCACAACGCCATCGAACGCCTGATCGGCAAGGATCAGGACGAGATTCGCCATATCGCCAAGGAGACCCTGGAGGGCAATCTGCGGGGGGTGATGGCCAGCCTGACGCCGGAGCAGCTCAACGAGGACAAGGTCACCTTCGCGCGCACCCTGCTCGAGGAGGCTGAGGACGACCTGCAGAAACTGGGACTGGTGCTCGACACCCTGCAGATTCAGAACATTTCGGATGACGTCCGCTACCTGGACTCCATCGGCCGGAAGCAACTGGTGGAGTTGAAGCGGGATTCCCGCATTGCTGAAGCGGAAGCCAAGTCGCAATCTGCGGTGAAGCAGGCCGAGAACGAACGGATCACAGCCCTCAGACGGCTCGACAAGGACCTGGCGATTGCCACCGCTGATGCGGAGAAACGGGTCAAGGATGCACTGACACGCCGGGAGGCTCTGGTGGCAGAGGTGCAGGCTCAGGTGGGAGCGGAGCTGGCCCGCGCCGAAGCTGAGCTGCCGGTGCAACAGGAACGGATCAAGCAGGTCACCCAGCAGCTCGAAGCGGATGTCATCGCTCCGGCGGAATCGGAATGCCAGACGATGATGGCGGAGGCCAAAGGCGAAGCCGCCACGATCGTCGAACAGGGACGCTCCCAGGCGGAGGGTCTGCAGGATCTGGTGGAATCGCTCAAGCGGTCCGGTGATGACGCCAAGCGCCTGTTTCTGCTGCAGAAACTGGAACCGCTGCTGAAGATGCTCAGCGACACCGTTCAACCGATCGAGGTGGAAGAGGTGAACCTGATCGGTGAGCGGGAGGGACAGATGAACCTGTCCCTGGCCACCCTGCTGAAGCAATTGCAGGACAGCACCGGCTTGCGGCTGCCTGTCAAAGAGAGCGAATGAAACCGATCATCCAGCCACACCTTCGCCAGGATCAAGTGGCAAATCCAACCACTCCATGTCGCGTGCCACCCGCCTGATCAACCGTCTGGACAAGGTGCTGGCCCGGCACGACAGCTTCGGCGACGATCCGGCAGCCTTCGTGGACAGCGTGTTCGCCGAAATCGAAGAGCAGCTTGAGCTGGTCAAGGCCAAGTCGAAGCCCGAACACTGGGCTGAGATTTATGTGGAGCGGGATCGCGCCCGGATCAAGGAACAGGTGCTCAACCGGGTCATGGCCCGGGGCGCTGAATCAATCGATTAGAGGGAATCGTCGCTGGAACTGTTGCCGGTCAGCAGATCCGGCGGCAAGCCGCCGAAGGTCATGGCCAGGTTCTCCGGAGTGAACACTTCGGAGGTCTCGCCATAGGCAAGAACGGTTTTGTTGATCAGCACCACGAGATCGCAGAACTCCCGCACGTGACTGAGGTCGTGGGTGGAGATCAGGATCGTGCGACCGTCCTCGCGGAACTGCATGAACAGCTCCGCCATCAGCTTTTCGGTGCGCACATCCACGCCGTTGAAGGGCTCATCCAGCAGCAGCACATCGGCACGCTGCGCGATCGCCCGCGCCAGAAAGGCGCGTTTGCGCTGTCCACCGGAGAGGGCTCCGATCGGCCTTGAGCGGAGGTCAAACAGCTCCACCCGCTTCAGGGCATCGCGGACCGCTACACGATCGCTCGTTCGGGGGATGCGCAGCAGATTCATGGCGCCGTAGCGCCCCATCATCACCACATCCCAGACGGAGACGGGGAACTGACTGTCGATCCCCTCGCTCTGGGGCACATAGGCCACCGACTGCTGACGCTGGGCTTCAGCCACCGAGGCACCGTTGATGCGAATGCGGCCGCGGGAAGGGCGCACAAAGCCTGTGAGTGCTTTGAACAGGGTGGACTTGCCGGAACCGTTCATGCCCACCAGGCCGCAGATGCACCCTGCAGGCAGGTGAAGACTGGCGTCATAAAGCGCCACGGTGCCGTTGTAGTCAACGCAGAGCTGATCCGCCTCGATCCGCATCAGCGCTGCACCTCCAGTAGTCCACGTCTGATCAGAGCAACATTGTGGCGTTGCAGGTCGAGCAGAGAGGCGGCGGGTCCGTCCGCCTCCGAGAGCGAATCAACATAGAAACTGCCGCCGAAGCGGGCCCCAGCAGCGGCGGCCACCTCCCGCTGCGCCTTATCGGAGACAGTGCTTTCGCAATAGATCGTGGGAATGTCACGCTCCCGAACGGTCGCGATCAGCCGGGCCATGCGCTTCGGTGTGACCTGACTCTCCGCATTCACAGGCCAGAGATAGGCCTCCTCAAAGCCATAGTCCTGGGCCAGATAGGAGAAGGCACCTTCACAGGTCACCAACAGACGACGCTGGGGAGGAATGGTGGCGAGGGCATCGCGCAGTTCCTGATCCAGCTGCTGGAGCTCAGCCTTGTAGGCAGCGGCATTGGCTTCGAACTGTGCAGCGCCGGCAGGATCGAGGTCGGAAAAAGCATTCAATAACCGATCCACGTAGTGGATCGTCCGCTGCGGCGACATCCAGGCGTGGGGATTGGGCTTACCGGCGTAGGCATCTTCCGTGATCAGAAGCGGTTGCATCCCCTCCGAGAGGGTGAGGGTGGCCACCTCGCCAGCGGCGGCCGTGAAACGACGGAACCAGAGCTCCAGGCCGAGACCGTTTTCAACGATCAGATCAGCTGAACTGGCCCGTTCGATATCGCTGGGGGTGGGCTGGTAGCCGTGGATTTCCGCACCCGGTTTGACGATGGAGCGCACCTGCAGGCGGTCGCCGGCAACGTTGCGGGCCAGGTCGGCCAGCACGGTGAAGCTGGTGAGAACCGTTGGTCTGGGATCCGATTGCTGTTTCTGCGCATCGCGGCGGCTGCACCCTGCCGCCGCGACCAGGGCCAGCAGCAGCAGGTGACAGGCCTGCCGCCACAACCGATCCAATGGCGTCATAAACAACGAAACAACAACACCTCTTCACACCGGGCATCATTGCCTGGGAACCACCTCTTAGGTCCATGCGCAAGAAGGAACGGGCGCAAGTGGTGCTGCAGCGGCTCAACGAACGCTATCCGGAAACACCGGTGCCCCTGGACCACTGTGATCCATTCACCTTGCTGATTGCGGTGCTGCTCAGCGCCCAATGCACCGACAAAAAAGTGAACGAGGTGACCCCGGCCCTGTTCGCGGCCGGGCCCGACCCAGAGGCCATGGCCGAACTGGAGGAGGAGGAGATCCTCAAGTACATCCGCCAGCTTGGCCTGGCGAAGACCAAAGCCAGGAATGTGCGCCGGCTTGCCCAGTTGCTGCTGGAGCGTCACAACGGCGAGGTCCCCCAGAGTTTCGAGGCACTGGAATCACTTCCTGGCGTTGGCCACAAAACCGCCAGCGTGGTGATGTCCCAGGCGTTCGGTGTACCGGCCTTCCCCGTGGATACGCATATCCATCGTCTGGCGCAGCGCTGGGGGCTGAGCAGCGGCGAGAACGTGCAGCGCACCGAACGGGATCTCAAGGCTTTGTTTCCTCGAGACGCCTGGAATCGACTGCACCTTCAGATCATTTTCTATGGGCGGGAGTTCTGCACTGCCCGTGGCTGCGACGGCCGGATCTGCCCAATGTGCAAGGAGCTGTACCCGAACCGCCGCAAACCGTTCATCACCCGCAAGGCCTGATCAGTGGAGGTCGTCCTCGGCGTTGGCCTTGATGCTGCAGTCGCTGGTGGGATAGCTGACGCAGAGCAAAGCAAAACCCTGACCGATCTGATCGTCGTCGAGGAAGCTCTGATCGGTCTGGTCAACGGAACCACTCAGCAACTTGCCAGCGCAGGTGGAGCAGGCACCAGCACGGCAGGAGTAAGGCAGATCTACGCCAGCTTCTTCAGCGGCATCGAGGATGTAGACGTCGTCGGCGCACTCGAACGTCGAACCGCCTTCAATGCTGATCTTGTAGGAGGCCATTCAGTCAGAAAGGAACTATCCGCTTGTTAGCGGCGTTGAGCACGACGTGCCGTGCCAACCAAGACAACGTCCGGGTCTCCAGTCAGACCTTGCCAGAACCAGGCGAGCCCAGCAGGTCGAGAACCTGGCCGAGCCCCTTGTTCTGATCGCGGATCACAACACTGGCGTTCCGTTTCAAGGGCTCGATGAACTGGCGTTCCCCAGGCAGCATCTCCCGCAACATCTGACGGACCACGTAGCGGGGGGAGCGATGGCGATCGCGAACATCCCGGCGCAGACGTCGCCACAGTCGCCACGGAACGGACTCCTCCAGATAAACCACACCGCTGAAGGGGAAATCGTTCACCAGATGCTGCGGTCCGTAGGCACCCTCCAGAAGGATGACGTCATAGGTGGTTGCGATCGGCCGACGCTGGACGCAGCGGGTGCGCATGTCGTAGAGGCGCAAGGTCTGAGCCTGGCCCTGTCGCGCCGCGGAGAGGTCAGCCCGCAAGGCCTGGTCATCAATCGCATCGGCGGTGTCGTACCCGAACAGCGGGTGGGGGGTCCAATCCTGGCGGTAGTAATCGTCGCAGGCGATCAGCAGAGGCGAACGACCACTGGCCTGCAGGGCCCTGGAAAGCGAGGCGGCAAAAGTGGTTTTCCCGGCCGCAGATGGACCGCAGATGCAGAGGACAGGCAATGCCGGGGTCATGGCTGCATGCTGACAGGATCAATCCCGGCCCAAAACCGCAATTGGTAGCCGTTGCTACAGAAACAAGCTATGATTCGGACACGTTGAGCTTCATCCATGAAGCTGCAGTCAGACCCATGCCAGGCAACGGGGGCACGGGCGCTGAAAAGGTGATGCCATGAACACCCTTCAACTGATCAAAGCCCGCACCTCCCGCACCCGGGCCATGCAACGGGCGCGCCTGCAGATGGCCAAAGCCTTCGGCAGTGCCGACCACACCGATGCCACCCACACCCCTCTGGGCTCTGTCAACAAGCCACAGCTGCGCTACCGCGGCGTTGCTTACAACCCTGTTCGACAGGAGCAGGAAGCCACCGGTGGACGCAACCTTCGATACCGCGGCGTGAGCTACGGCGTGTATTGATGCCCTCAACAACACTGAGCGGGGGAGAACCCCCGCTTTTTTTGTAATCAGCCCTTGGGAACAAACGCCTGGGATGCCGCAACGAGCAAGCCGGTGATCAGCAGGGCAGGCAGGATGACCGTCGGACCACCTGGGGCCGTTTGAGAGGCGAACAGCAGCATGTTGAACGAAGCCGAAGCCATCACACTGGCAGGCCTCGATCAGGTTTCAGCAAAGCAGTCACGCTTCTGAACGAGGTGGCCGTCATCAAGAGTCAACAGGAAACGATCACCGGGAAAAGAAACAATTCGCCCTGAACAGGAGCAGCGGAGCGGGGCGATTCCAGCTTGCGGCCTGAACAGCGATGCGGGCGAGGCGCAACAGCCTCCCCCAGCATTTTGCGGGGATGAATTATCGACTCCCGCATCCAGGCATCGGCACGGAAGGTGGCGTAGGGAGAGCTGCTGGCCATGGAGACCTCACTGGTACGCCTGTTCTAGTGCGTCTGTACTACTGCGTCAACGGTTGGCTCAGATTCCGCAGCCACCGTCGACATTGCCGCTGTCGTCGTGGATCTGCTTCAGACGTTTCAACAGATCCGGATCACCGACGATGACGCGACGGCGGCCGTCCACCCCCATGTAGGTGAGCTGGCCCTGCTCATTCACCACCAGGGCCGTCAGCGGAGTCACGGTTGGTTGCTGGTCCATGAATCAGCGACGCAGTTGATTTAAGTGAAACAACCCATGCCATCAAAGGCTGTCCACGCTGCACTGACAGCAGATCCGTGTTTTCGTGATGACCTCATGCCCATGGCCCCGTCGTCGCGCACCGATTGATCGTCTGCGGGACTGGTGGACGCCGCCTCAACGCCAGTCGATATCAACCACCAGGGATGTGGAGGGGCAACAACAGTTCTGGAGAACATTGATGCAGGGGGGGTTCTGGCTTTCCTGACACCAAAACACGATCACCAATCAGCTGGATCGGGATTGATCAGAAGCTGTGAACCTTGAATCAATCCACGAATTTGGCATCAGTTTTCACAGCTTTTCCACAAGCGGGAATCTCCAGGATGCCTGTGCCATGAAGGGTCTTGTTGCTGGCAGGGGAAAACCCCTTTTCCCCTTGACGAAGCGGGAGAGCGACCTGTAGTTCAACGCACGTCATTCACCAGAACGATTGCAAACACTGAGCTTGCCCCCAGCGAGACCGTCCGTGCCCAGCAACTTGCCGGGTTTTGACGAAGCGACAGTCAACGTGCGGAGATGGAGCGGAGAACGTGAAAGGACGGACTTGCTGACCACCCCCGATTCCATGCCACCGCACGTGAGTGTGGAAAACCAGCTACCGCAGGATCTGTACGAGGCCATGGGCCGCTTCATCAGTGGCCACCCCCAGTGGGACCAGTACCGACTGGTGCAGGTTGCGATTGCCGGTTTCCTGTTTCAGCAGGGCTGTGAGGAACGGGTCGTGGCCCAGCACTATCTGAAGGGGCTGTTCCAGCATCAAACGGATCCATGCCGGATCACGATCGACCGCTGAGCTGTGATTGCTGCGCATGCCCTGGAGTGCTGCACTACAGGGTCCGAACCGATGCGCTCTCGGGATGGGTCTTCGTCTGCCCCAGCTGCTGGCCGCAGCTGAAGTTGCAAGACGGATACCGCTATGGCGGAACCCGAAAGGCCGATCGTCGTCGTCGCCGGCGGCGTTGAGATCAGGACAGCGGGTGGCAGTCGTAGCTGACGATCGAGCCACGACGCTGGCGGAATTCCGGATGCAGCGGATCCTCGACCCGCCACCACCAACGACCATCGGTGTAACTGGGTGCCCCAGCGTTGTTCGTGCGCGGCAGCTGCAGGGTCAGCCCCCGCCAGTGGATGAGAACACCATCACCGGGGAGCGTGCCCGCTGAAGTGTTGGGGATTCCTCCAGGCAGACCGGTCAGATCAACGGCACCCGCAACGGTCTCCACCGACAAAAGATCACCATCACAACTCCAGTCCGCAGCGACCGGCACCGGCCACAGACTCACCAGCAGCACCAGGATCAGCGACAGCAGCGCAGCCACGACAGAATTCCGTGATGAATCTCACCCTCGTCTACGACGGCGGCTGCCCCTTCTGCCGCTCCTTCGCCCTGCGCAGCGAGCTGGTTGGTGGAATCAAGCAGCTGGAGATCCGTGATGGCCGGGCTGACAACGCACTGCGCAGACAGCTGCAGCAGCAGGGCCACCGGCTTGCGGATGGGGCGATGTTGCTGGAGGGCGAGCGGATCTGGCACGGAAGCGCAGCCATTGCCGAACTGTGCCGGCGGATGCAACCGAGTGATCCACTGCTGACGCTCATGGGGCAGTTATTCCGCGATGAGGGCCGTGCTGCAGGGCTTTATCCGTCAATGTTGCTGGCACGTCGACTCGCCCTGAATCTTCAAGGATTGCCGGTGGACCCAGACACCGAACAGATCTGAACAGCGCCAGGGGTGGCATCGAGACCCCGCAGAGGTCTACGGTGCAGTCACGCCCTTCAGATTTGCTTAAGCATCGACCCTGATCCCCTGGTTCCTGACGCCCTGAGCCGCCAACAGCTCAGTTCATTGCTCAAAGCAGCAACTGAAGGAGCCGAGGCGCGACTGCAAAGCATTGACGAAGACGAGCTGCTGCGAGCCGCCTTGAGCGCCTGGGCCGATCAGACCAAGGAACTGCTGCAGTGGATCGAAAGCCAGGGAGACGCGGTCAGCGAAACCCGATCAGCCAAGCAGGTGATGGCTTTGGGCAGTTTCCGTACCCATCTGGTGATGGGACTGAAAGCATTGCGATACTCCGAAAGCTGACCGACTTCAGCTTTGGCAGACCTGTTCCAGGTCCATGGTCAGGCTGGTATCGACGTGTTCCTCAAAGTCCTTGAGCTCTGCATTGAGCTCAATCAACATCACGGCCAAGGCGGCAGCGAACTCACAACAAAACTCGTCCGTCACAGCGTCTCAGAGCGGGACCCAACTGTTCTAGAGACTGGAAGAACACGGCCGTGGCAACGCTCCATCCTCCTTTACAAACACCTGGATCAGGCCACCAGATGGTTGCTGAACTGCGCTGGTTCAAGACTCAGCTGTCGCATCCGCTCTCGAATTCCCTGACAGTCTCTGCAGGAGCACTCGGGCATTCCTGGTTCTACGCGGTGAAGCAGAAGTGGAAGAATCTGGTCTTCGTCTTCGTAGAAAAGAGCCATAATGAAACCAATAAAAGTGATATGTATGCAGATCTTTACCAGTAACTGGGTTAACGACAACGGCAAATCCGGCTCCATGATGTTCTCAACACACGAACAAGTCAGGATTCAAAAACAACTGGCGCAGTGACATTCAGTCCTGCGGACCGCGCATCATTGAGCAGATCACTGATGCAATCCATGCCGAAACAGGCCTGACCCGACAACAGTGCGCCCCACTCCTCCTCGGGGAAATGCGTCTGCAGCCAAAGAGCGCCATGAACACTGGCCACGATCATGCGACGCACGCCAGGAGAATCAGTGTGTTGAATGAGCAGATCCAAAGCTGACGTCAACCTCAACTGAATCCATTACGCCGAACATCGGAACAGTGAATTGTTTGTTCTTATACAAAACAGTGAAGGTGCACGATGAGAGGTCATTTTTTTTAGGCTTCGAACGACAGCGCCTCGACGTCGTGTCTGAAGACCTGATCGCCATTCTGCTGTCGTCGGTGCTGGTGGGCGCGGGGGTCGTCGTGGCGCGTTTCTTCCGGGAAGCGTCGCTGTTAGCCGCCACATTTCTGCTGGGCTTCATCGGGCTTGAACTGACGCTGCTGTTGATCAGCTGAGCCGGTTGTTGCGATTCATGCGCATGCCCAGGCGGAAGCGTTGATAGCGAATCAGGGCCTGCTCTTCGCTGAGGTGGGGATAAAGAGCAGAAGCCTCTTCCAGTGTTGCGGGCTCACGCAACCAATCCTGTTCCGGCGAAAGAGCCGATCCCGCAGAAGATCGTCGCCAGCGGTGGGCGCCGGGCAGATGGCGACGCCAACGATCGAGAAGCTCCAGGGGATGAATCACGGTGTTTTCACAGAAAAACTCGTTTCCAGGGGCTGTGCGTTTCACAGGCCTGAGCTAGCACCGAGACAGCACGCGACCAATGATGGCCCGATTTGGACTGAAGCTGATCAAAGATCACCTGCCAAGCATCGGACGCAGGCGCCCTGTGGTGGTTCCCGGCGACAGCAAGGAATCCCAGAGCAGTCCCAAAAAGGACTACTGGGCGATGGATTGTGCCGCCAACCCCTGGCGCAAAGGTTGCCGGACCTACGACAGCTGAGCGACAGGCTCCAGCATGGAGCGTGTATTTAGCGAGAAGCCCATCTGAAGTAGGCGGGCATTGGAGACGCGGGCGTTGAACACCCGGGCCCCTGGCCGGTCATGGTTTTCCCAGATCACCGGGGGCAGTCCCTCGTCATCGCAGAGGGCATTGGATAGCTCACGTCGGGTGAGTTGCAGGTCGTCCACCAGGTTGTAGATGCCCTGCAGTCTTCGCTGCAGGGCAAAGTCCACCCCACGAACAATGTCATCCAGGTGCACCCAGGCATTGATGTGGTTGCCGTTCTTGGGTACCGGCTGCCCCGAGGCACTGCGAATGAAGGAGGGAATGTCCTTGCCGGGCCCGTAGATGCCCCCAAGGCGCAGCACACAGGTCTGAATCAAGGGGTTGTTCAGACCCAGCACAGCAGTTTCCGCCTGAACGAGCAGAGCGTTGGTGGTGTTGCTGAGATCCGGTGCTGACAATTCCGTGGTGATGGTGCCGGATTGATCGCCGTAGACGCCTGCACTGCTGAGATAACTGATGTGCAGTGGTCGCTGACGAGGACGCTGGCGGAGTGCCTCCACCAGGGCTGGCACTGCTTCGCCGTAGACCGCCCGGTACTGATCCTCCTCATAGCTGGCCGTCGTCGGTGCCATGGCAATCAACAGACCATCAAGGTCGTCGAGAACACTGAAGTCAGCCCCGGGGTCACCCGCACAGAGGATGCGGGGATGGTCGACAAGGTCGCAAAGTTCAGCGAGACGCGACGGCCCCGTGGTGGTGCCGATCAGTTCGTATCCCTGCTGCCGCAGGTGAACCGCTACAGCAGTTCCGACATAACCGCACCCCACAACTCCGAACCGCTTCGCCATAGCGCGTCAAGCCACTTCATATAACGTAACCATCCAGGGGGTCAGTCGGGGCTCAGAACAACAGCTGCAGCACTCCCCAGGTGACCAGCGCAAGCGCAAACGTCAGAGCCAGTCCCCCCAGCAACAGAACAATCCCAGCCACCAGGCCAAGACGCGCAGCGGTCTGAGGAAACAAGAGATAAAAACTGAGTCCAAACGCCAAGGGCCAAAGCGGTGGCAACAGAACGCAAATGGCTGTAAGCAGGGTGAGACGCCTCCGGCGACTGAGCTGCTGCTCCTTCTGCAGTTGTGCCTGTTGCTGCTGTTGATCCTGCTCCTGCTGCTCCTCATCACTGAGCCAACGTCCCCGTTCACGGGCAGCCTGCAGAACCTGCTCCAGGTGGTTGGGACGAGCTTCCTCAGCCATTCAGTTGATGGAGGAACGGACGACGATCCTGCTCCAACTCAGGGATTCAGCGGTTCACCAGGCGTGCATGCAGATCACACACCTTGACAGCCCTGGCTGGGGGCTCCTGACAGAGCGCTCCCAGCTCCTGGTTCAGCTGCTGAAACAAACCGAGCTCCGCCCCAGGCAAAGACGAAAGTGCATTCAGAAAACCGACCATCGCCAGCATCACCACAGAACACTCCTCCAGTCCAGTGTTGAGACAAGGTTAAGACCTCGGCACTGAAGGCCTGGCCTGCGGCTGATCACAGGCGTCCAATTGGACCACCCCTTTCAGGGTGCCGAGGTGAAGCATCAATCCCTGACGCCAGGCTGCATCAGCATCAACCGCTTCGATGCGCTCAGTTTCGAACTCGCCGAAGCGATTAAGAATCAGATCGAATAGTGGAGGCATGCCAAAGCTGAACGATGCCCCTATTCAGACGGTATCTCCTGGAAAGCACATCCCCCATTTGAGGGATTCCGAGCGGAATCCGTAACGTCAGACCTGGGTCGCAAGGAAGGAAAGTGCAGTCAGGACACCGACAGCAACTGCGACGAATGACAGACCCATCACAATTTCATTGTTGCGCTTTCTGCTTTCGTAACTGCGCATGGGGTGATGGCGACGGGTGCCAAACCTAGGGCGTAGTCACGAGCCCAGCTGTTTAGTCAACAGGTCTTTACCTCGATGAGATCTTTCTTCAAGACCTGCTGGTCGGCGTTGGCCCTGATCCAGCGAGCAAGGGTCTGAAATCCATGCTGATCAGTTCTGGGATTGGCCTGTGCCAGCGAGGCGCCACACCCAGACCAGCAGGGTGGCAGCGGACAAAGCGCCAAACAGGGTGAGCAGAACCTGGGTTGACATCAAGCGGGGGCGCGCCGGGAGCGTCGCCGTGAATCGCTTAACAAAACTACGCAGCTTTGCCGTCTACTGCGGCTCCAAGGCTCAAACCACAGCGGTTGGTCTGACCAGTCCCCCCATAACAATCGGTTGACGTCCATGAAGACCCATCCGGCAGAACATGCCTTCAATGGGCCTGTGCACAGCTCCAGACAACAGGAGCTCCCTGATGTCTGAAGGCACAAAACACTCTCCCAGCTGTCAGCTGGGAGGAGATTATCGGCGAACGATGAACGTCAAACCAGCCCGGGATCAGCGCCGAGGTTCTGCCTGACGAACGGTGATGCCGCGACCCATCCATTCAACGTCCTGCAGATCGTCGATGGCGGATTTTTCATCCGCAGCACTGGCGAGGTCGACAAAGGCAAAGCCACGCTTGCGGCCGGTTTCCCGATCCAAAGGCAGCGAACACTTGCTGACCTCGCCGTACTGGCTGAACAGATGAATGAGGTCTTCTCTCTCAGCGTCCCAGGAGAGATTGCCAATGAAAATCGTCAAAAAAAGAGCCTAAAACCGGTCGTCCTTACCATCGCATACAGCCGTTCATCCCAAAGGCTCCGCCGACGGCGGCAAGGAACGTGCAAAGTTCAACAGGGCTGCAGCAAGCAAGGCATCACCCTCCAGCACCAACAGACGATGCACCGCCATGGCCTGGCCAAGATCCGGCGTCGCCGAACCATTGATCAGGCCTCGCGCTTTGCTGCGGGCGATGACGTGCTGGAGCGACATGGTCATGATTCCAGGCTGGCTCAGCTCCGACAAAGCCCGCCAGGTCTTCCACTTTGCAGCGGTATTGCGATTCAGCCCTGAGCGAAGACAGCCGTCTTTCCAGAAGAAAGAAAGGAAGACCTTCCAGACATCGGATCAATTCAATAGAAGACCTGTTGTTTGGAACCTTTCACGGGTTTGATTGTTCAGCCTGGTGATAATTGCAACCAAGCCATGGGTGGATTGAGTGGCACCAAATCCGATGACTTCATCAACGCCGCCAAAGCACGGGCTGAGGCCGCGATTCAGGAGATTCAGCCAAAGCTGACCAAGCTGGAAAAAGCCTTCCGCCATGCCGCTCTCCGGCGCCGGGCTCAGGATGCTCGCAGGGCTGCCGAAGACCATCGCGCTAAACCAAACTCCTGACGAGGCATCCAATCGGCAACGTCATCCCAGGGAGCGTCCTTTCCACGTCCATCCCTGACCGGTGAACGTTCGCCAGACGGAAACCGGACCGATGGCGCCCACGATCAATCCACCCATTCCCATCAGCCACCAGTGATCGATGGGGAGTTGGAATCGCTGTCGGTTCCAGAGGCGCAAGATGAACTGCTGAACAACAGCCAAAAGGGCGGCAGCCAGCAGGGCCAGCCACCACCCCTGAGCCGTCGGAAGAGTCAGCCATAGAGCGATGGCAACGGGTATCAACAGCCAGGGCAGGCTGAACATCAGCACCACCACACCGGCAGCGGCGAGTGCCTTGAAGGGATTCCGATCCAGTCCAAGACACCAGTTTTTGGTCCACCCTTCCCACAACGACGCCAGATCGGCGTACATGCGCAGATCGACGGCATCGAGACCCATCAGATAGCGCAGGCGGTAGCCGCCTGCCTTGATCGAGCGCGCCAGGGCCAGATCCTCCACCACCTCCGCCGCAAGAACACGGTGCCCACCGATTCGTTCATAGACGCTGCGGCGGAAGAGCATGAACGGCCCCGCCGCGAAGGCCATTTCGGAGTCGGGATCATTGGCGGCCTGGATCGGGAAACCGAGGCCCAGCAGGCTGGCCATGATCGGTTGCACCATCCATTCAGCGAGGCAGCCGCAGGTGAGGCGCGGCGCCAGGCTCAACAGATCCGCCTGATCCGCCATCGCCTGCCGAAGGGCGCGACGCAGGGCATCGGCTTGCAGCTGCACATCGGCATCGATGAACAGCACCCAGTCGCTGTGAACCTGCTCCATCGCCCTGGTGCAGGCCCAGTTCTTGCCCACCCAGCGTTCCAATGCCGGGCGCGGTCCGGCCGACAGCAGACTGAACCGTGCTGAACCCTGCGGGTGACGGGCCGCACAGGCCACTGCCAGTTCTGCTGTGGCATCACTGGAATCGTCATCCACCACCAGCACATGCCAGTCCCTACAAGGGGACTGGCCCGAGAGCACGCTGTCCAGACAGGGGCCGATATTGCCTGCTTCGTTGTAGGCCGGAATCACCACCGTGAGGGAGGTCTCGGACAGGGGCTCCTCCACGGGATCCTGCAGTTGCGGCGCCAGCGCAAACACCCGCCGGAGCCCGATCTGCAGGATCAGCAGGCCGATGCTGGACGCCACCGCGGTGGCCAGCAGCCCGAGCGCAACGATCACCAATGGATCCAATGGCTGTCGGCAGGCACGCCTTCTCTAACTTCGTGGACAGCGGTTACAGGGGCAATGCGCCTTTACACCGATTGCCGGATGTACTGCAGCACACCAACAATGTGGTCATCGAGATCGGAGGAGCCCATGACGGCCGAGACTCCACCTGAGCACAGCTGAGAAGCAGCCTGACTGAACGGCCCCTGCTCCAACAGTTTCCACCCATCCGTAAGGCTCGTCCTTTGGCAGGCATTCCCTGAGCGCCACGTCAATCGACACTCCAATGCACCGCCTTTCAGGTGCCCAGGAGTCCACAAGCCTTCACCCCTGGACCCCATGGCCCCAGGCGCCACGCAGCCAGACGCTTCGACCGATTCATTCAGTCCCTTTGCTTGAGGTTCCAACTCCCTGAAGCATCACTGATCAGGTCGATTGCTATGCACAAACGAGCGAGGTAGGCCGTCCTTCCCATCCGGGAGGGGCGGCCTTCCCCTTGATATGCATCTCATTGATTCAGCCATAGGGCTGATGTTTACCCAACGCAATCTTTGATTTGCCGGATCGCACCATCCCGCATATGTTTTTCAGGTGAAGAGAAGCGCAGAAGACAGATTCCCTATCGAGGTGCATCCCCTGGATGATCAATTGCACCATGATCCGTCCACGGCGTTGACTTCACGCAACCGTGATTCCGGAAGAGATCCATGACGACAGCGCCAGTGGTAACCACCCGCGACGGTGACACCGTTCGCATGTTTCAAGGCGTTGATGGCCCGCTGTACCGAGCCTGCAACGGCAACCGCTGCGTGAACTGCCGCGACCTGGTGATCGCCCTTGAGCACCTCAAGGTGTGGCGGCAGAAACTCTGATCTGCGCTTGATCGCCAGAGCCAGGGTTCACTTCTGACGTTTGAAGGTGTAGCAGCCTCCGTGGTAGCCGGTGAAGGGCTGGGCATAGGTGGTCAGTTCCCAGCCCTGGTCCCCAAGCTCATTCATCAATCCCACCAGGGTCACATCACGCTGGGGGTGGCTGCGGGAAATGATCTGACGATCATCGAGCCACAGTTCCTCGATTTCACCGGTCCACGACTTGCCGCGGGGTACAAAGCGGAGCTGGGTGTATTCCCACTTCATCGCAGACCGGCAAAGGCAATGGATCAAAGCACGCCGGTGGTCATTGCAAGATGAAAGCAGCGCATCAGCGCAGGCAATCCGACACAGTGCAACCGACACGGTTGTGTCTGATGACGTCTCTCAGCTGCAAACAGGTGCTGGGGGCCGGAGCAACACCTGATCAGACCTTCAGCGCCACGCTCTCGTGACTCAACAAGGGAGCATGGAGCAGATCAAAGACAGCATCAATCCGCTCCGCCTCCGGCTGCGCAATCGACAGCATCAACGCAAGGACATCCAGATGACGGCGTTCCTCGGCTGAATAGGGACCATCCGAGCGCATTAATTCAGAGGCCATCGCGTAGGCCGTCAACGCCTGAGCCGGGGACAGCACCGCAGCGGCCTGGAGCATCAGTGCCTTGTTGCCGCGCTCCCGCCGCAACGCCAGCACCGCATCCATGAGCAGCACCATGTCGTTATCGCTCATCCGGCAAAACGGTTCGCGGTAATCCAGGGCATGGCGCAGCGATCGAGCCCCGGCCCGCGACAGGGTTCCATCCCAGGACACAGCCGTCAGACCGACGGCAGCAAAGGCAGTGACAAGGTTCATCGCTAACCCCTTGTATCAACGTTCAACCTGAAAGATGAGGGGGAGCCGTTTTGTCAAAAGCGCCACGGAATTGAACAACTGAGTGGATTCACCCAGATCCAGGGGCTCATTCGGGCAGGCGTTCAACAGCAACATGCATGAAGCGCTTGACCATGGCCATGGGCCAGCCCTCCCGCTGCAGTTCCTCAGCGATCTGATTGATCTGATTGGCAATCTCCTCGGCCACCAGCTCTTCAAGCAGCTGGTTGGAATGCTGGGTGGAGGCAGTCATGGCACGCCTGATCTTCTACGGGGCTAACCCATCTCGACCGACCTGTGCCACTGCAGCATCCACGACCACTGCCAGCGCAGCGACCACGTACGGTCGTCGAAGGATTGAGGGATGCATGAAAAAGATGATCTGGGGCGTGGTTCTGATGCTTCTGCCGGCTGCGGTGCTGGCGGAGAGTGGCTTCCGGTGGACGGAAACCACCAGCAAGGAATGCAGGAGTTATTTCCAGCAGTCCTACATCGACCAGGCCAGGGCCCTGCCACCGAAGGGCATGGGAGATGACTACTGCGGTTGCGTGAAAGATGCACTGGCCCGCAACCCGGAAGCAGCTGATGTCACAAGGATGTGTTCACTCATCGTGAACTCCAGATTTCAAACAGCATCACAAGCGGTAAAGACCCCAGACAACTGACGAGCCGTTCAGAGCAGGCTTTGAGATAACTCATGGAGCACCATCCATGTTGTGTCTGATCACAAGCCAGCCAAGCCAATCAAGCTGCACAGTTCCATTCACGACGATCAACCCTGTGAATGCCTCAGCTGCCGCAATCTGCGGGCTGTCATCCAGCGCCATGCCCAGTCCCAGTCTCTGATGTTGCCGCGACACTGAACTGTTGGCAGGGTAAAGCCATGAAGCACACCTCCTTGCTGCAACGTCTCGGCACCTATCTGCTGGGACTGGTGGATGAATACTGGGCAATGCGCCGGCCCTGGCAGTACGGCAACAGAGAACCCCAATGCGACCTGCAATGCGATGGTGATCAATGCCAGCGCAGAGACTGAACCGGTCTGGATTGGGAGAAAAAGATGAGGCGACCGCTGGTGTGAGAGGACGGCCGCCGAAAGGAGCCAACTTCCCGGCCAGCTCCAACTTCTTCTAACCGCCGCTTCATCCCTTCACTGTTCGATCAGAGACACAATCACGGTGCCAAACCCATGAATCGTTTTCACCTGTCCCTTCTGCTGGTGTTTGCACTCCTGGAAGGGGCGGCTCAGGCCAACACCACCACAAGGGAGCAGCAGTCGGTGATTGCGCGCTGGACCGGTGAAAACATCTGTGAGATGGGCACCGATCGGTTCTATTCATTACCTGAGGAGAAGGTGCGCCGGTTGTTTGAAAGCCAGACATCCATGCGCTACGACGACATTCCCATCAACCCAACTGCTTCGGAACGCAACAGGATCACAGCCCAACTCACCGGGTACATCACCGCCGTCTGCCCTGGTGAACTGGAAAGCTATCGAAATCGCTGAATCGATCAGGGCTGATGCAACTGCAGCAGGAGCTTGGCCGCCAGCACTCTGGAGAGACGACGTTTCACCAACAGTTCGCAGATCCAATCAAACAGAGGTGGAGCATCGCCCACCTGTGCAAGCCGCTGTTCAAGTGCCTTGAGTTCTTGCGCGTGCTGACAACCCCGCAGAGCATCGATCAGCGTGTCCTCGGTCGGCTTGCCAGTCAAAGGGGTCCCGACCATCACATCCTGTTGCACCTTCATGCGTGCTAGGCCATTCAGGTGCGCTTTGTCACCAAGGGTTCAGAACTCAACGACGACGAGGCTTGATGATCGCTGGTTGCAACGGGCAGGCCAATGCATTGAACGGTTGATGCTTGCCTTCAAGGATCATCGTGCCGATGGGATAGGCGTTGGCGAGTACGAGCTTCATGGGATTGGTCGCATGCAGGATCAACCACCTGCTACGGATTCACAATGCCTCGCGTCTGACTGATCGACTACCCCAATCCGCCAGGATAGGAACATCGACTCACTGGCCAGCAGGGTTTGCATCAAGAATCGAGGGGATCGATCAGGCCATAGAGCAACGCCATCACGGCCATCTGGGTGCGATCACGGGCGCCGAGCTTGTCTTTGGCATTGATCACATGGGTTTTCACGGTCTCCAACGAAATGCCGAGGCTGGTGGCGATGCCCTGGTTGGTGAGACCACGGGCCACCCCCGCCACAACATCCAGCTCCCGCTCGGTGAGCTCTTCGATCAGGGGCGGCAGGTTCGGGTTCGGCGCCTGAGCGGCACCGAGGCGGCGAATGTCTTCCGGGAAGTAGACACCCCCCTCAGCGATGGTGCGCAGGGCACCGATCAGGTCACCACGGCCGGTGCCCAGGCTTGACTTGAAGATCACGCCATCGGCAAAGGAATCCAACGCCTCCCGCACCAGAGCCTTGGTCTCCCGCTCCAGCACGATCAGCAGCTGGCAGGTAGGCAGCTCCGCCTTCACGCGGTTGAGCAACACCGGGCCATAGCCTGTTTCCAGATCCGAACTGCAGATCAGGAGATCCGGCTGGGTGCGCAGCACCAGCTCAACAGCTCCTTTTCCGTGGTGGCGGCCCCCACCAACGACGGCTGGATCGGTTCGGTGATGGCCAGGGCACTGAGGGTGAGCCGATCACCGAACACCAGCACCACGCGACGGTCCTGCAGCAACGCACAGGCCTGGTCGATCGCCTCCTTGGTGATGCGGGAATCGAGCCGAAGCTCCATGGCGCAGTGTTCGTTTCTGCAGTTGTAGCGGGGATGAACCTCGAGATCCCTCGATTGAAGGAGAGATTGATGTCAGGAACCATCCCACTTGTCGTTAACAATGAACACTCATCAGGTCAGACTTCGACATCAGTTGTTGTGATTCAGCTTCTTCGCACCCATTGTGGTGAACCTTGAAACCATTCACCCAGGTCATCCTGAGACCCATTGAAATGGTCCTCACTTGTTTGTCCTGGAAGATTCATCTGCTGCATGAAACCACCAACAGATTGCTGATCCAAATGCCCCCTCGCCTGGATAGACCTTGCTTTTCGGAGCCACTGCCACACGGTTGAGTTCCTATCTGCGTACTTCTGAATCAGAATTCTCTCTTCGAGGCTGACCAACTCATTCCTGGACAAACGGGTGAGAATGTCCTGGAGTTTCAGTCTTGTTGTGGTGCTCAACATCGGAATGGAATCCGCTTGGGGCATGCTGACCGCAATCAAATCTTTGGCCACAAAGTTCTCGATACCGATACAGACACTTGCCTTAAAGTTCGGAAAACCACAAAAAAATGAAGCAATTGTCTTGGCTGATACTTACTCGAGATGACAATTTTTGCTCCTACAGAACGATTGACTATCTGAACCAAGATATTGACGAGCTGGCATTGCTTCCAGTGGGATCCCTCGCCCGCTTCACTCCACCCGCAGCAGCGCAAACCAAAGCCTGTCGAACGCCTGGGTCGTTTCGCGCTCCGCCATGCCAGTTAAAAAGCGAGAACCAGCACAAGACGAGCTTTGGACGTCGACGCAGGATCCCAGTTCCAGGAAGACCCATACCCCCACTTTCTAAGTGATGCCTGGAAGCCGCGGCATCAGACATTCTCTTCAAAAGTCTCCACGGTTTTCACACTGTCTTCCTCTGCCTCCACTTCCAACCAGAACTGGATGGCCTCTCGGATGTTCGTCAGAGCCTCGTCGGTCAGCAAAAATCGAAGCATCTGAACTCTCTCAAGCGACATGACGGGCGTCATCCCTTGGATCAACACTGACCGGGTGCTGCAGGTGTTGCCTTGTTGAGCGCTGCAGTCAGGCTTCAGCGTCCAGCAGCTCAAGCTCCACTTCACGTCCTTTCAGCCTGTTGAGCATGTCGCGGCTGTGATCGATGGGCGGTCCGTAGGACTCAAAATCCATCTGAAACTGCGGCAGCACAGATCGCAGACCACGCCGTTTCTGCCGTGCCAGATAACGATGAAAACGGTTGAACGACCTCGATCGACCCATGGAAACTTCTTCAATCGTGTCTCCGTTGTAATGCGGCTCCAGGGATGAGAACTCTGTTGAAACAAACCATCGAGAAAGCTTTAAATCTGCAAAAAAAACGCCCCTGGAGGGGGCGCTTGCTTGCCGATCAGTGGCAACAGTTCAGCTGTTGGTAGCCACGCCCCGATCGGTGCCAGCGGCAGAGCTGCGAGCAATGGTCGGAGAAAGGTGGGCTGAAGTGTCAATACCGCGATAGGCGGTGACACGCAAATGAGCCAGTTGAGCCTCAGTGAGGCGTGTCAATCAGCAGCACTTTCCCAACCGCTATTCGGCTTTCTGTACTTCATCAACGTTTAACGGGAGTGACTCCCAGCCCCCTCCACTGGCAGAGCCGGTGGTGCAGCGGAGCTTCAATCGCTTTGGGGCTTCCCTGATCTGGATATGGGATGAGGGCATTGAGCGGAAATCAGAAAAAACCGCGCTGTGTATCCAACTGAACGACACAGGGGTTGACCCTCCCCCTATAAATGACATGTAGCAACCGCTACGAACAACGTTCACCTCGCTCCTGCGAGGCGCAGATCACCAGGCCAAGGAACGGGGACCTGGATTTCTGAGGAACCACAAATGACCCTGACCTATCGCGGCCAGAAGTACAACCAGCAGAAGGTGGCAACCACCACCAACAAGCCTGCTCTGACCTACCGCGGCATTGCTTACGCCAAGTGATCCTGGCTTGATCAAACCAATACCGCAGCACAAGCTCCTGCTACCGGCGGGAGCTTTTTTCTTGAGCACTGATTCATCAACAGAAGGCGTAACCAGGCGTTCAGCACCATGCAGGTGACAGATGCGTTGCTTCTGCAACTTGATCAATGCGCGTGAAGCGTTCATCACAAACAATCAGTGATTCATCTCACCGATTCAGTCGCACAACTGCAAAGTTAAGTGAATCCAAGCGCGAACACACAATCCTGGTCCATAGAGTCTTACCACCAAACGACTCATGACTATGAAAAAAGTTTCAACAGGCCGCAAAAAAATACTGAAAGCTCAGCTTGAACATTTAGCCCACGAAGTGGCACTGGTTGCGGGCAAACGCCGCCGAGATACTGATGCTGGTCGCAGCAGTGGCAGCGGCACACGATTCAGACCGATCGATGAATACGATTCAATCAGGCCCTTCTGGCGCAAGCGATCCGATTGAGCAGTGTTTGCTGGCAATCAGCAATAGCGCTTCTTCTCAAGCCGCCTGCGTATCGATCGTTCCGTCTGCCAAGCCGACCAACGCCGCCATTCAATTTCAGCAGCGGTCAGGCACAGATCATCCAATGATTCGGGAAGATCGAGAGGATGGGTGAACCTGATCGGGCAGGAAGGGCCTGCAATCATGAACAGCCTCTGAATGCCAATTGCCATATCACCGAATCAGCAAACTTCCATCCGTCATAACCGCAACCAAACCAAGATCTACGGCATTTCTACCTAAGAGTGGCGAAAAACAACCGATCAGCGCCGTTATTGCTGTACACCTGACTCGTCAGTTTCGCTGGCCTGGCCACCCACCTCAGCTTTGCTGCTCAGCCAAGACCATCAAGCAGACCATCCCTTGTGACGACACACGCCACCTCGCGATAACTGCTGATGACGCGATACGTCTGCCCCGTCGACATGCACTGGGAGCGGGCATTGATGAAGGCCTTGAATTCCGTTTTGAAACTGGTTTCCCTGGTCCATCCGTGATCTGCAAGGCGTTCGATCGTAAACATCTTGAAGACTCCATCACTCTTTGGAGATAGTGCAGCAAGTGGGAGATTTGACCCACAATATTCAGTGTGTCTTTGGGATCATGTTGATTCATTGAGCAAAACAACACCCATGGCGAGCAGCTCCCAGCGAGAACAACCGTTCGTCCAGAACTGAATGATCACCAGTTCACTTTCACTGAAAAGCCAAGCTAATGCTGCAATTCGCTGCAGCCAATCGCAGGCATCCCGATCTGAATGTTCTCGACGTATCGAATTCAACGACTGCTGCGTTCGTCATAAGAGGTGGCAACGGCAGCCGCCGTGCTGAAGGTCAGCAATCGACTCCAATGAATCGCCCTTTCGAGGGCGTCCGGCAGAGAGCTTTCTTCGTCGTCGAGATGGGTATAGGGCTGAAGGGCAGCTCATGGAGCCGCTGCTGTGGAGATCAACCCCTGAGGGCGACTGGCCATTACCACGCTGGCGGGAGCAAAATGGAATTCAGCTCCATTCGCGTTCTTAAGCATGAGCCGCGAGATTGATCCCTACCGGATTCCCAAGGCCCGTTGGGAAGTGGCGCCGGCAGCGGGCCTGGCTGCCATCGATCTCAACGGCAATGGTGGTGCCTGGAGCGGCCGCGAGTTCATCGGTGAATCCACCCTCGGCGGTGTCGCGGTCTACGCGATCTACCAGGCTCTGCTCACGGCACTGCGCACGGAAGCGCTCCGCAAACGCGGCGCCATCGATCGGCCAACCCAGGTGCAGGCCATTGCCGCCAGCGTCTGGGAGTCGGCCAAACATGGTGCGGTCGTCAGCCTGGTGCTCAGCGTTGTGCTGCTGGTCTTCCCCTGGCTCGGCGTTCCCCTGGCCCTGGTTGGATTCGTTGGCCTGGGCAAGGCCTCGGTGGATCTGCTCCATGCCTTCTGGGATGGCCTGGATGATGGGCAACGTCAGGAGCTGCACCGCGCCGCCTTTGATGCAGGCGTGAACCTGAATCGACTGCTGGCAAATCCTGCTGTGGGTTGAGCGTTGCGACCGCTTTGAGAACGCTCAACAGCGCTGATTCCCTCATTTGAGGGATGCACAACACCGTGGGGCAGTTGCATTGTGAGGAGGGTCCACTCCTTCCATGCCCTCCCGCCTGATCACCCCAAGCCAGCTGTCGCTGTTCAGCATCAGCCCAGTGAACGGGGCCTGGTGGGAGGAGCTGCAGCAGTGCATCCCGCTCGATCTCACTGAGGTCGTCCGCGCCGATCAGGCTGTAGACGCCTCCGGCATGAGACGTGATGCCGTTGGAGGTCAGCACCCGCTCCACCATCCGTTTCACACGTTCGTTGTGGTACTCGATCTGGGAGCTGTCCTCGCCAAGGATCCGCCGGGCGATGTCTTCTGCAGGTGCAGGGCTGCTTCTTCCGAGCAGCTCCATCAGCATCAGGGCTGGTAGGTGTGCGACATGCGCATCCCCCGGTTGATGGTCTCGGTGAGTCGGTCGTAGGCACCTGATCGTGCGGGCTCCATCAGCACCAGCAACCCTTCAGAGTCTGAAAGAAATCACCCATTTCGCCATATGCAGGGGGATTCCGACTCTCCTATTGCGTTACACAGGATGACTCCCTCATTCGGGGGAGATGCGACGAATACCAGATCCCTCAACTGAGGGAAGAAGACATTGAAGGTGGCCCGTGAGGCCATCACATCACCTGTTGCAGGGCTGACTTGGGACAGCCCGGGCATTTATCCAACAGCCCCTCTGGCAGACCCCGCCCATGCCCATCGCTAGCGTTGACAGCAATGACATCACTGCTGTCAACGTCAGCCCCATGGCCACCCTCACGATCCGCAACCTCAAAGACACCATGAAGGAAGAGGTGCGCCAGATTCTCCGCCAGGTGGTGAAACCGGCTGATACAGCAGCCACCAGCGAGGGGCTGGGTTCTCGCATTCACAACCACTTCGCCCGGCTCGGGGGCGCCGAATTGGAGTTGCCATCACGGAGCGACACGCCTGCAGCGCCTGATCTCGTGAACGCCCATCCACGCTTCAGTCATCAGCGGCGTGAACGACAAAACAGCTGATTCAACCGATACTGATGTCAACGCCCTGGCGTGATGAACAGTGCTGCTGCCACGACAATTCGCCAGCGACTTGAAGCGCTGAAACCTCAGGTTCTTGAGGTGGCCAGACGTTATGGCGCCTCGAACTTGAGGATCTATGGCTCAATCGCCACAGGCAAAGAGCACCCGGCCAGCGATCTCGATCTGTTGATAGATCTTCCCAAAGGCCATTCCTTACTGGGCTTGATCAGCCTCCGGCAGGAGCTGGAGGATCTCCTGGGCTGTCCAGTGGATGTGTCGGAAGCGGAGAACCTTCACCCACTGATCCGCAGCCAGATCCTGGAGCAAGCTCTGGCCCTGTGAACAAGGACCGTCTCTACCTGGAGAGCATTCGCGACTGCCTTGAGCGCATCGCTGAATACACCGCTGGAGGTGAGCAGGAGTTCCTGACTTCACGGCTGATCCAGGACGGTGGGGTCCGCAATCTTGAGGTGATCGGAGAAGCCACAAAAAACCTCAGCACTGGGTTGCGGGAGGCCAACCCTGCAATCCCCTGGAGACAGATTGCAGGCATGCGTGATGTGCTCATTCACGACTACCTCAAAGTGAACCTTTCCCGTGTCTGGCTCACCGTCTCCACCGACCTTCCCGATCTGAGAACAACCGGCACACGGCTTCTTAATCAGGCTTGAGACTGATCAACTCCTGCGTCCTCGGCATCGACGCCGCCTGGACAGCCCATCAACCCAGCGGCATCGCCCTGGCGCAGCGCACCACAACCGGCTGGAGCTGTCTGGCCATCGCCCCCAGCTACGAAGCGTTCATCTCCCAGGCATCCGGCCAACCCTGGGAACCAGAGCAGAAGGCCACCGGCAGCAGGCCCGACCCAGCAGCACTGCTGCAGTCCGCCAAACAGCTCGGTGGTGCAACGGTGAGCTGCGTATCGGTCGACATGCCCCTGGCAACGACTCCCATCACCAGCAGGCGAGCGGCGGACACCGCCATCTCCAGCCGCTTCGGGCCGAAGGGGTGCGCCGTTCACAGCCCATCCGCCGAACGCCCCGGTGCCATCGCCGATCAGCTGCGCGCCGACTGTGCCGCCCTTGGCTACTCCCTTCACACCAACGACAGCGATCAGGCAGGGCCTTCCCTGATCGAGTGCTACCCCCATGTGGCCCTGCTGGCCTTGCTCAAGCGCGACTACCGCCTGCCCTACAAGGTGAGTCGCTCAGGCCAGTACTGGAAAGCGGAGAAGCTGACGCGCAGCGAGCGGATTGAACGGTTGCTCGAGCAATTCCAAGCCATCAAAGCCGGCCTCGATCAACACATCAGCGACATCCCGGACTTCATCCCTACGCCCTCCGAAGTGACAACACTGGCATCGCTGAAGCCGGTGGAAGACATGCTCGATGGCCTGATCTGTGCCTGGATCGGCATCGAGCACATCGAGGGCCGGACCGTTGGCCTGGGCGATCACACAGCCGCGATCTGGGTTCCACAACAGCTCTAAAGCACCAAGCCGCCTTCGTGTCATTGAGCACAACAGCATTGATGTGGAGCCAGCACATTGATGCTGTTGCTTCAAAGCTGTG
>CAJWIC010000003.1 GCA_913040905.1 uncultured Synechococcus sp.
CGTCGCTGAGGATGTCACCGAACAGGTTGCCGGTGAGCAGCACGTCGAACTGACGGGGATCGCGCACCAGCTGCATCGCCGCGTTATCGACATACATGTGGCTCACCTCCACACCGCCGTAGCTGGGCGCCAGGGCATCCACGCGGTCCCGCCAGAGCTGGCTGACATCAAGAACATTGGCCTTGTCCACGGAACAGAGGTTGCCGCGACGTTCGCGGGCCAGGTCAAAGGCCACCTTGGCGATGCGATCCACCTCGCTGGAGGAGTAGGTCATCGTGTTGAAACCACGCTCCTCGCCGTCAGCCTCGATCCGTCCCTTGGGTTGCCCGAAATAAATCCCACCGGTGAGCTCACGCACCACCATCAGGTCCACACCCTCGATCACCTCTCGCTTGAGGCTGCTGGCATCGATGAGTGCCGGCACGATTTTGACAGGGCGGAGGTTGGCAAACAGCCCCATGCCGGCGCGCAAACCCAGCAACCCGGTCTCGGGACGCTTCTCTCTGGGCAGGCTGTCGAAACGAGGACTGCCGATGGCGGCCAGAAGAACCGCATCCGCAGCCTTGCAGGCTTCAAGAGTGCTGGCGGGCAGGGGCTCACCGGTGGCATCAATGGCACTGCCGCCGATGGGCTGCTCCTCAAAGCTCAGCTCAAAGCCGTGTCGCTGGCTCACCACCTCGAGAAGCTTGCGAGCCACAGCCGTGATCTCCGGCCCGATGCCGTCGCCGGGGAGCAGAACGACGCGGTGCTGAGCCATGGCGGACCGGAACGGCGGAACAGTCGCCGAGACTACTGAGGGGAGTCCCGTTTGAGGTCCCGCAGGGTCTTGGCCATCTCCGGTAACTTGCTGAAGGTGCTGGCACAGCGCAACCAGAGGCGGTTGGGAATGGCTGGGAAGCCGCTCACCACCTCACCAGCAGCCACATCGGTATGGACTCCACTCTTGGAACTCGCAATCGCGCCGTCTCCGATCACCGCTCGGTTGGCCACCCCCACCTGACCCGCCAGGATCACGCCGTTGCCAATGCGGGCGCCTCCGGCGATACCCACCTGAGCGGCAAAAGCACAGCCGCGACCGGTGCTTACCCCATGCCCGATCTGCACCAGATTGTCGATCTTGGTTCCGGCTCCGATCCGCGTCTCCCCGACTGAAGGGCGGTCAATCATGGTGCCGCTGCCGACCTCCACAGCGTCCTCCAGGACCACCTGCCCCGTCTGCGGCATCTTGCGCCATCCCTTGGCTGTCGGCACAAAGCCGAATCCCTCGGACCCCACCACGGCATTGGAATTCACTACACAACGCCGCCCCAGGCGACTGCCGGGGTGAAGCACGGCATTGGCGTGAAGTTCACAGCCGTCACCGATCTCCACGTCGTCGTAGATCACGACACCGGGGTGAAGGATGCAGTCGGCTCCAACACGGCTGCCGGCTCCGATGCAGACCCGGGCGGCAACGGCAGTGCCGGGACCCACCACGGCCCGCTCATCGATCACGGCCGTGGGATGAATCTCAGCCTGCGGTCGCTGACGTGGATGCAGGCAGTCGAGTGCTTCGGCGAAGGCCAGACGTGGATCAGACATCACGGCAAAGGCGATCCCCCGCTGACTCGCCAGGTCGATCAGGTCCTGCTGATCAGGCAACAGCAGCGCCCCAACGGAGCTTTCTCCCAGCGCTGCCGTCAGGGCATTGCCCTTCTCGAGGAAGCTGAGTTGATTCGCTGCAGCCTGCTCCAGGGAAGCTGCACCACTGAGCAGAGGGTCAGCGCCCGGCTGGCTCCAACGCAAGCCCGACTCACCCGCTTCCAGGACCTTGATCAAGCTGCTGAATCGCATGGCGTCGCGGTGCGGCGGGCGGATCGTAGGCGTGCTCAGCGGCGATGAAGCACCAGAGCATCGCGATGCACCACCACTGGTGACGAACCGTCTGCAGGTTCTGCATCCAGCGCACGCCGAACGGCTGCGCTGGACAGCAGGCAAAGGCCTCGCCCCAGCTCACGGCCATCCGGACCCTGCAATCGGACAGGCTGATTCGCGGAGAACTCCCCCTGCACCCCGGTGATCCCAACCATCAGCAGGGAGGCACCCCGCTGATGCAGCGCGTCACAGGCCCCGGCATCCAGCGTCAGGTCCCCCTGGGGCTGCAGGGCATGGGCCAGCCAGCTGCGCCGGTTGCCCAGCGGTTCCGGGTGGGGATGAAATACCGTCCCACCCCGCTCCCCCTTCAGCAGGGCATCGAGACGTGAAGGATCCCGCCCATCCGCCAGATGCACCGTGATGCCGCTGGCGGTGGCGATCCGAGCGGCCGCCAGCTTGGTGGTCATCCCACCACGGCCCCATCGCCCCCCATCACCGGCGACGGCTTCCAGGGCATCCAGTTCCCGCGGATGATGCACATCGGAAATCGGTCGGGCATCCGCCACCAGGCGCGGATCCGCCGAATACAAACGATCCACATCGGTGAGCAGAATCAGCTGGTCGGCATCGACGGCCGCAGCCACGAGGGCGGACAGGGTGTCGTTGTCACCAAAGCGGAGCTCGGCCGGCGAGATGGCGTCGTTTTCATTGACCACCGGCAACACCCCCCACTGCAACAGCTGCTTCAGGGTTCCTGAGGCGTTCTGATAGCGACGACGATCAGCAAGATCCGAGCGGGTGACGAGGATCTGCGCCACAGCGATGCCATGGCTGGCCAAGGCCCGCTCATACAAGGCCATCAGCTGGCCCTGACCGGTGGCGGCCGCCGCCTGGAGTGCAACAACGGTCTCAGGCCTCTGGGGTAGCTGAAGCCGCTGGCAACCCAGCCCCACGGCGCCACTGCTCACCAGAACAACGCGATCGCCCCTCGCGAAGGCAGCTGCAATGCCCGCAGCGAAGCCCTCGATCGTTGCCGAAGTATCACCTCGCAACAGACTCGTCCCCAGCTTCACCACCCACAGCGTCATGCCGTGGGTGCTCCCATCCAACCGGCAAGACAACGCTCCACCCGTTGAACCCGGTCATGGCGACAGGGCTGTCCGTTCTGAGCGATCGGTCGCACCAGCACGGTGTAAAGACCAAGTCGATTGCCGCACCAGACATCGGTGAACAGGCGATCACCGATCATGGCGATCCGATCGGGGGGAAGATCAAGCTCCTCGATGACACGTCGCAGGGCACCCCGTCTGGGTTTCCTGGCCCCGCAGGTGAAGCTCACATCGAGTTGGTCCGCCACGGCGGCAATTCGCGCCCGGGATGGGTTATTGCTGAACAGGTGCAGCGACAGGCGACGTTTGGCATCCATGAGCCAGGCCAGGACCGGCTCGGGCAGGGTCACATCGCGCCCGGGCAACAGGGTGCGGTCCACATCAATCACGGCGGCCGCCAGTCCCTGGGAAAGCAGATGGGGCAGGGAGAGATGGGCAATGGTCAACCCCGGATCCCAACTGGGCTGCAATCGATGCTGAACGTTCACTCCGGCCATTCCCTTTCTTCCAGTTCCGCTTCCAGGCGCGGCTGAATCCGATCGAAATCCTCGCCCTCCACCAATTCCGCCTGGCCATCCACCATGCGTGCCACGACGAAAAACGGGTCGAGGGGAATGTAGAGGCCGTACTCCTGCTGCTCCACCATGAAGCTCACCAACAACTCGAAGGTCTCCGAGTCCTCGTCCTCATCCTCGTCGTCGTCATCCAGCTCATCGGGATCGGGTTCATCCAGTTCACCGCTCACGGTGAGGGTCACCGCAGATCGCACCAGCGTCAGGTCGTGCTCCTGAAGCACGACGTCAGCAACCGAAAGGATTGGTTCACTGCTGTTGAGGGTGAGAATCGGCTCAGGATCAGCATCATCCTGGAGACGGAACAGAGACACCGGCGTATCAACCGGCGTCAGCAGAACGTAGTCAGTGCCATCCAGAGGAACCAACTGCTCCAGGAAGCAGAGCAGGTCGCGACCATCCCCGTCACGCACCAGGACGGTTGGAACGTCACCACTGCCGGAAGCGGAGTCACGCATGGACGCTGGAAACACTGCGCTCAGGATCCACCATCGGCCTGCTCGATGCCCGCGCTGTCCCCAGATGGCTGGACCGGTTTGAGCTCCGGCCCCTCCCGAAGCCACTGTTCCAGCAGCAACGCGGCAGCCGCGCTGTCAAGCCGACCACTGCGATCTCCTGAAAGCCCGTACTGCTCCCCCGCCGCCCAGGTGCTGCTGTGCTCGTTCACCCAGGCCAGGGGCAACTGCAGGGCCTGGGCAAGACGCCTGCCGTAGCGACGGCAGTGCTCGGCCTGAGCCGTGGGCTGCCCTGCGGCATCCAGCGGCAGACCCACCACCAGGCCCTGAATCCGACGGTCCCGGCAGAGCTGTTGCAGCACGATGAGATCACCATCAAAGCGTCGCCGCTGCAGCGCGGAGAGCGGTGTCACCGTGATGCCAAGGGGATCGCAGCCGGCCAGACCGATTCTCCGCCGGCCCACATCCAGACTCAGCACCGAGCAGGGTTGGGGCACCTCAGCGGCGACCCAGAGTCGGGGATGGCATGGGTTGCCCCTGGGGACGCAAGCGGCCCAGGACCTGATCGAAGGAGCGGCTGAATTGCAGATTGCGAGGAGCGGTCTGACGTCGCCACATGCTGCGACCCATCAGCAGCTGCTCCTCCCCCCGACACCAGCCTTCACGGCTCAACAGCCCAGCCATCGGAGCATCATCCAGGGCCGTGCTGAGCCCTGCGACAGACGTCTGACGATGAAACCGCCGCAACACCTGCGGCAGGGCCTGATCGAGACGGGGGTCCCAGGCCACATCGCGGATGAATTCGAGCACATGAGCATCCATGCCCTCAGCGAGGCGCAGACATCCGGCCAGCACGGCATCGTCGGCCATCAGGACGCCACAACCAGGCCCGCGGCGATCAAGCAGGTCAAGCCAGTGGCGATCGGTGATCTGCCGCAGATGACTGAAACAGCCCCCCTGCTCAATCGGCCAGAGACGCTGGGCATTGCGGCGGTTGATCGGCTGCCAGGTCAGCCCTTGGGGCAGAGACTGAGCCGGAGCTGATGGGGTGGCAGGGGGATGCCAGAGCTGAAACGGACGAAGCGGTTGAAATCCGAGCTCCCGCAACAGGGCGATGGCATCGGCGTCGCCGGCGGGGCAGCGCATCACCCAGCTTCCGACCTGGCGATCGCCCTGATGAAGCACGGTCTGCAGAAGGGTGCGCTGAACGGTTCTGAGCCCGTGGACGCTCTCTCGAATCAGTTGCTGGGGTCGATGCAAGGTCCAGCAGCTACCGCGGCGGTTGATGGGCTGGACCACCACAGCGGCCAGAGGACCATCTGCATCCAGAGCGATGAAACAGCGGGGCGAGCGACTCGGCAGCAGATCCGGAAAACGCTGCTCAATCCGAGCCAGCCAGTCACCGAGAAGCACCGTCTGAAGCTGGGGGAACCAGGCCAGATGTGCCGGGCTGAGGGGCTCAACCCTCAGCGTCTTCAGGGGTTGTGCTGTCATTCCTCCCCCCGGTGCCATCCACATTCAATGTAGTGCTCAGGCGCCAGATGAACGCACCAACACCAGCGGCGTGCGCTGGTTGGCGTTGCCAGCCGGGTTGGGCTTCAGAGCCCGCATCAGCAATGCGTCATCACAGCCGCCACTGGAAGCAAGGACCTTGACCCGGCCGAGGTCGTTGACGTCGACGATGGCGACATCAATGCCAAGGGCCTCCGAGGCCTCAGCGCAGAACGACGCCGAACGTTCCGGTCCCAGCACGATGGTTTGGTCGTAGGGAGGGGTCGTGCCTGTGATGTCATCAATCAGGCGTGCCTGATCACCGGCCAGGCGATAGAAGCCACCCGAGATCCCCACCAGTTTCATCAGCAGGCCACCCAGCCAGGCTGCAATCACCCGGGTTGGTCCCACCACATCGATCAGGGTTTGCATGCCACAGGCCGTTGCCAGGCTGCTGGTGGGATGAAAAACACGGCAAGCCAACCTTGCAACGAGGCCAGGTTCCAGCTCGCTGGGGTGCTGATAACGACCTTGAATCACGGCCAGGGGCGTCTCGCCGATCGTGAGTACATCCCCGGGTTGCAGCAACGGTGCCGCGTAGCGCCGCAACACATCGATCGGATCATCCAAAGGACCGAGCAGGTGGGTCTTCAAGGGCAGAACGCTGCAGCGCTCTCCGCTCTGCCAAGCAGCCTGATCAACCCTGAGCGGCTCCGGACAACGCAACGGAACGGGAACCCCCTGCCGGCGCGCCAGACGTCCGAACGGGCCGTAGTTGATCCATTGGACATCGGCCCAGAGCGTGTCGACCTGCTCCAGGGATGCACCACCAGTGATCTCGATCGACACCCGGGCACGGGTGGTCTTTCGGCCCTTGACGATGTAGGCGGCCCAGTAACCATCGGCACGGGCCGCCTCATCGGGGTGATCGGCCTGGATCCTTGTGGTGACGGTCAGAGCGGAGAGGTCAGCCTTGCCCAGAAGCGTGGGTAGAACCTGCAGCTCAGGCACGAAAACCTCCATGCGCGGATGGGGGTTGCTGATCTCCAGCACGCCGTTGACCCTGAGCACACCTCCCAGGGAGGTGACCTCCCAATCCCTGGCAATGAGACGAAGGGGAGAGGCTGGCCGCAGCCGATGGCGGGCTTCCAGCCAGGCCACCCCCGCTCCGAGGGCCAGGGGGGCGATCAGCAGCGACACAGGGGTGATCCAGCTGGGCGGCAGCGTAAGTCGATCAGCGGGAGGTGACCTCGATGTTCACCTCGTTGAAGCTGCCCCCCTGATCGATCGTCGGCAGATCAGGGGCTGGCAGGCCAGTGGCCTGGCTGATGGCCTCATTGATCGCAACCAGGGCAACCTGTCCATCCTGATCGAAGACCACGTCACCCTTGGGGTCGATCACGACAACCTGGGGAATCTGCCCTCGCCAGTAGGAGGCAGGATCGGCAGGGCCGGCGGGCTGACGACCCTGGAGTGGGTCGATGGTGAGGGGCAGCAGATCGATGCCGCGGCCCCAGAGGCGCTGCAGTTCCGACACGACAGGGGCAAAACGTTTGCTGACGGCACTGTCATCGAGGTAGTAGACGATGACGGCGGTGCGCTGCTCCGCCAAGGTGTCCTCCAGGGTGTTGGCAGGAGGCACCAGTGAGCCGTTTCCAGCGTAGAGGGCGTAGATGTTGCCGTCGTAACTGTCGTCGTTGAGGACGGCCTGAGCTGGTGACACCAGCATCAGAAGAGCAAGAACACAACAGAGCAGACGAGGCAGCAGACAACCCATCAGGCCGGTTCGGGGAGGCCCATTGTGGCCTCAGCCGCGCCCCAGGCTGCGCCCCATCCCCTGAGCGATCCCACGACCGACCAGGCCGATCGCCCTTCCCAGCACCTGGGTCAGCAGCACCACAGCCAGATCACCGAGGCGTCGCAGCAGAGACTGCAGCTGGGGAGCCAGAGCATCCCGGGTCTCGAGGAGCAGCGCCACCTGACGCTGCCACCAACCCAGGCTGTTGAGCTCTTGATCGCGGGGCTCCGTCAACACCAACGGTTCAATCCGTCCGTCACGCAGTTGAAACAGGGTGCGATGACTTTCGTAGAGCTGGATCGGGCGCTCAATCCATTCGGACCAGCGCAGCTGCGTGTTGAGCTGGTTGCGCAGACGATCCAATTCCCGGGTGGCCAGCAGGCGATCCCCGAGCAGATAACGACGTAGCTCCGGCCAGTCACCACAGGCCTCCAGCAGCTCAGCTCCGATCAGCTCAGCAGTGCGCACCAGCCAGTTGCTCACCAGGGTTTCCAGTTGCAACAGCGCCCTTGGATCATCGGCCGGCAACAGCTGTCCGTTCACCAGCACCGGCTGATCCGCCAGCAGCGGCAGCAACATCGACGCAGGATCCGGAAGCTCGTCATCGTCTCCTTCAAGGTTGGCGGAGGCCAGCAGCGTGGAGGCGACCGGTTGCAGAGCGCCGTCCCTGGGAATCTGGACATAGCTACCGGCCATCACCCTGAGGGCCTGACGACGCAATTCGGGCTGCAGCTCCAACCAATGAGCGGGGCCTGGATCCTCCTGACGCAGGCGTCCCAGCACTTGATCCAACTGCTGGAGGAGAGCCAGCAGCAGCTCGCGACGTCGATCGGGGTGCAGCCCCTCAATCGCCAGGAGGCGACCGGTGGCATTGCTGAGGCCGCTTTGAACGGAACCGTCCAACCGCTCGCGGATGGAGTGCCACACCGCGAGGGCATTGCGCTGACGCAGGGTGATCGCTGTCGACACGCTTGATGAGGGGGGGGGCTGCGTCGAGGAACGAAGGGGAACGGCATCCTCCAGGCCCACCTGCAGGGGACCCCACAACCACAGCAACAGCGAACGGGCGCTGCGCAGTTCCCGGCGGCGGCCCTCGAGCAGCAGAGCCAGCAGCCACGCCTTCGGGGGGGGATTGAGCAGAGCTTCGATCACCTGCAGGTCGTTGCTGATCTGCTGCAACCCGCTGAGCAACAGCGACTGGGCCAACCCAAGAGGAGGAGGCTCAGGCGGTGAAGCAACGGTCTGAAGCTGAACGATCCGTCCGCCCTGCAGCAGGGTGGTGATGGCCTCCTGCAACTGAGAGCTGTCACCGTTCTGAAGCAGTCCTTCAGCGGTGAGGGTCAGCAGCTGGTCGCGGCTGGCGTCAACACCTGCGGGTAACAGAAGCAGCACTGGTGCCGGCTGCCAGCGCTCCTGAAGTTGCAGCACCTCCCGTTGCAAGGCGCTCAGCGACGGAAGCTTGTCGAGGGACCAGATCACGATCTGGGGGTGCCCCTTCAGCCCATCCGGCCGAAGACAGACCTGCCAGTCGGACTGACGACTGGTGAGTTGCAGGGCCAGCGATTCCCCGAGCAGGTTCGGTGCCAACAGCAAGATCCGTACAGGAGCTGAGGGAGCCAAGCCGTTCGGAATCAGTTGTCATCAACGTACCGAGCCAGGACCTATCGCTCCAGTAGGCGACGTCCATTGAGTTGAAGGGTGTACGACTCGATGCGAAAGCCTGTCCGCTGTTGAATCTGTTCAAGCAGATCCTCTGGCAATTCCACATCGATGTCCTCAATCTCTCCGCTATCGAGGCAGGTGAGATGGCTGTGGGGATCACTGCGGTAGCCATAGAGCCGGCCGTTGGCGCGATCCAGACACTCGATCACCCCAGCCGACTGCAACGCCTCCAGGTTCTGATAAACGGAGGTGTGCCCAATACTCCGACCTCGGGCATTGAGCTTTTCGAAGATGTCCCTGGCACTGAGATGACTTTTTTCCATCCAGAGCAGATCCAGCACCATCCGCCGCTGCCGGCTCAACCGCATTCCGAGCTTTCGGCAACGCTCAAACACCCGTTGCAACCCGTCACCAGGCAGACCTGACGCAGATCCGGAGGAAGAGGGCCTTATCACTCGGTGTGGATGGATAAGCCAATCTTAAGACGGCTGATCAAGCCAGATCCGCGGTAACGGCTGTGACGTCCTGCAGTCGTGGTTCGGCCAGGGCCCGGACCGCTTCCGCGAGATCAACACGACCGTCGTAAAGAGCGCGACCGACGATCACACCACGCACTCCGAGTGATTCGAGCGGAAGAAGAGCGAGCAGATCCGCCATGCAGCCGATGCCACCCGACGCGATCACCGGAACGCTGCTGCTCGCCGCCATCGCCCTCAGAGCTTCGAGGTTCGGACCGGCCAGGGTGCCGTCGGTGGCGATGTCGGTGGTGATGATCGCTGCGATCCCAGCACTGCTGAAGGTTTTGGCCAGGTCCGTCGCCAGCACATCGCTCTGCTCGATCCAGCCACGGGTGGCCACCCGTCCGTCCTTGGCATCAATCCCCACCACGATCCGACCGGGATACCGATCCGCCAGGGATCGAACCAGGTCGGGTTGCTCGATCGCCACGGTGCCGAGAATCACCCGATCAAGGCCGCAGGCGAGCAACTGCTCGGCCCGTTCCATGGAACGGACGCCGCCACCGAGCTGCACCGGGATGTCGAGAGCCGCCGTGATCGCCTGAACGGCGGCGTCATTCACCGGTTCTCCCCGCTTGGCACCATCGAGATCAACGAGATGCAGACGGGTTGCCCCCTGCTGCTGCCAACTGAGAGCCTGGGCGACGGGATCGTCGCTGAAACGGGTGACCTGGTCGTAATCCCCCTGGTGCAGGCGAACGCAGGCTCCATCCAGCAGATCGATTGCGGGGAGGATCTCCATGCCGGTGAGTTGTCTGCGACCATCCTGCAGCTCCGCGCTTCAATGGCAGCGCTTTTTCTGTGGGCAGCCGTGAAGATTCTGGTGATGGGAGGGACCCGTTTCGTCGGCAAGCCCTTGGTGGCCAGGCTTCAGGCCCAGGGCCATGCCCTCACCCTGTTCACCCGGGGGCGCAATGCCGTCCCCGAAGGAGTTGAACACCTCTGCGGAGACCGCAGCACGAGCGAGGGACTGTCCGCGCTGGAGGGTCGGCAGTTCGATGTGATCGTCGACAGTTCCGGCCGCAAGCTGGAGGACAGCCGACGGGTGCTGGAGGTCACAGGCAGCCCCAGCCACCGGTTCGTTTACGTCAGTTCCGCCGGCGTCTATGCCGGCTCCGAGCAGTGGCCCCTCGATGAAACCGCTGCCACCGATCCAAACAGCCGCCATGCCGGTAAAGCCGACACCGAAGCCTGGTTGCGCTCCGAAGGCATTCCCTTCACCAGCTTCCGCCCCACCTACATCTACGGACCCGGCAACTACAACCCCGTCGAACGCTGGTTCTTTGATCGCATCACCCACAACCGTCCGGTGCCGCTGCCCGGGGATGGGAGCACGATCACCCAGCTCGGCCATGTGGACGATCTGGCCGAGGCGATGGCGCGTTGCATCGATGTGGAAGCCGCTGCCAACCGCATCTACAACTGTTCGGGCAAACAGGGCATCACCTTCCGCGGTTTGATCCGCGCAGCGGCGGTCGCCTGCGGGAAGGACCCCGATGCCGTGGACATGCGCCCCTTCGATCCGTCCAACCTGGACCCCAAAGCACGCAAGGCCTTTCCCCTGCGGCTCAACCATTTCCTGACTGACATCACGCGGGTGGAGCGGGAACTGGCCTGGCAACCGCGATTTGATCTGGCGGAAGGTCTGGCGGACAGCTTCCAGAACGACTATGCCCTGGCTCCGACAGCGGAACCCGATTTCAGCGGTGACGCAGCTCTGATCGGGGTCTGAGGTATCCGACGGCTGAACTCATCGCCAACAGCAGCGAGGGCCAGAACAACCACCACCCGATCCATCTCGCCAGGGAAGGCCCCAGCCAGGACTGGGGCCAGAGCAGCAGTAACAGACTGAGGAACTGAAGAATGGTCTTGGCTTTACCACCGCTGGAGGCTGGGGCCCCATCCGAAGCCTGAGCACGCCAGCCGGAAATCAGCAGTTCCCGGGCCAGCAACAGCCAGACAGCCCAGAGCGGCAGGGTTCCCGCGGAGGCCAGCCAGAGCAGGGGAGCGGCAATCAGCACCTTGTCCGTGAGTGGATCCAGCCGAGCCCCCCAGCTGCTGCCCCCACCCGCGCGACGGGCCAGCCAGCCATCGGCGGCATCGCTGAGACCAGCCATCAAAAGAATCCACCAGGCCAGATCAAACCAGCCAGCCTGCAAGGCCAGGATCAACGGCAAGCCGGCCACAGCCCGAGCGATGGTGAGGCCATTGGCCAAGGAGCGCAGGGGCAACGACAACGCGCAGAATGCATTCAGCTGACTTCAGATCATGGTCCTGCAGCTGACGGTGGCGGATGTGATGACCCAGCCGGTGTTGAACGTCACCCCTGAGACCCCGTTGCAGCAGGCCGTTCAATTGATCAGTGACCACCACATCAGTGGCCTGCCAGTGGTGGATGAGGCCGGAGTCCTGATCGGAGAGCTGAGTGAGCAGGACCTGATGGTGCGCGAGAGCGGGGTGGATGCCGGTCCGTACGTGATGCTTCTGGACAGCGTGATCTACCTGCGCAATCCGCTCAACTGGGACAAGCAGGTGCACCAGGTGCTCGGCACCACGGTGCGAGATCTGATGCGGAAGGACGCCCACACCTGCAGCCAGGAGCTTGGCTTGCCCCGGGCAGCCTCACTCCTGCATGACAGAGGAACACAACGGTTGTTTGTGCTTGACGGTGATGGGAAGCCCGTGGGTGTGATCACCCGGGGAGACGTGGTGCGTGCCCTCGCCTCCCATCAGGAGAGTTAATGTTGATCAGCTGGCCTTGCGAATGGCAATGGCGACCGGCTGGATCATCCGGAACTCCACGAAATCGCCGACGCTGAGCTGTTCGACCGGGTCGCCGTGAATGTTGTGACGCACATCAAGATTGTGAACGCCGCCGAAGGCCCCCCGGAGACTGATTTCATGGTCTTTCTCGGAGATTTTCACCAGCTCTGCAGTACCGGTGGCCATCACCACCCGGGCTCCCTTGCGCACCTCACCGAAATCCTCGGATAGAAGGACGTCCTGACGATCGAAGCTGAGCTTGTTGATTGAGCTCTTGCGCAGGTCGACCACGAGACCATCCAGGATGTCGACCACAACGCTGTCGCCAGGCTTCAGGCCATCGGACTCGAGGGAACCGCCCATGGTGATCAGCATGTCGTGGCCATAGGGACCGCGCAGCTCCATCACGCGTTCAGCAGGCATCAGCCGCTGGATGGTGCCCTTCAGTTTGCTGATTTCAAAGGAGTTCAGCAGCTCAGCCTTGAGGCTGCCGTTGTCGTTGACCACGGGGGCCAGCAAGGGCTCAGGGCTTGAAGTTTCCGGCCCTCGGCTACTGGTCTCCAGAGGGGCACTGCTTTGTAAAACCGGCTCCCGGCGACTGCAACGGCGTGTTCAAACGCTGAACGAGCTTGCTCAATTGAAGTTGTCAACCGGCAACGGTGGTGGATTGAGAGGGGGAAGTTCGGGAGGTGGCGGAGCACCTTCCAGTCCGTCGCGTTGATCCAGCACCATCGCCTCATCGGAGTCGTGATTCAGACCGAGGTCTGAATCACGATCCGGCATCACTGGCGCCTCGAGGCTGGGGGGTTCCAGCAGCACCGGTGGTGGAAGATCCGGCGGCAGCGGCACCTTCGGTGCAAAGGGCTCAACCCCGTCGTCATCAAGATCCTGGCGGGTTGCTTCCAGCTCAGGGTCCAAGCTTGAAGGAGGCTCCAACAGCACGAGGGGGTCAGCGGTGATCGGCGGTTCCCGCAAGGGGGAACGATCCAGATCAGAGGCCGGATCAGGCTGTTGCTCCACATCCGGTTTCACCGGATTCGTGGGAGCCCAGATCATCCGTGCGAGGGGTTCAACCCCCTGCTCCATCACCCGATTGAGTCCTGCCAAGGCTCGATCGGCCATGTGGTTTCCGACGGCCTGCAGACAATCCAGCGGGCTGGTGCAAGCCTCATCCCCGGTGAGCCTGGGGGTGAAGTTCGCGATCAGATCGCCACGGAGCGGAGTCTGACGGGGACTAAGACGCAGCATGTAGGGAACGTGAACAAAACTGGTCGCCCCTCCACTGATCCAGTTGGCATCCGCCTCGGTGAACCCCTTGACTCCGGGAATGATGAACCGGCTTTTCGAGGCATGGTCCGGCATGTAAGCCGCCAGGTAACCGCGACGTCTGGCCAAGTCCTTGCTCTGCTCGAGGGTGAGACCATCACGGCTCATCAGAACCTCCAGATAGCCGTCGTCGCGGAGTCCCATCACCATGCGAATCCTCGGCAGGTAATAGCGGATCCGCTGTCCCATGCTGATGCTGTAGGCCCCCTTGTAGCTCTCAGGGGGTTCCTCGAGATCGTTGTAAAGGCTGTGCAGGCCTCCGATAAAGGTGTCGTAAGTGCGGATGTGGGCGTCGGTGAGCTCGCCGTAGCTGAAATCAACGGCACCGCTGTGGCGAATGCCGATGAAAGCCCTTTGGCGTGACGCCGTGCGGTTGCGCCCTTTCCAGACCCGGGAGCCGAACTTCAGATCACCCAACGGCACGGTGATCTCTCGACCACCGTTGTCGACATGGCGTTCGTACATCGGCCCGGACACGTAGGCCAGTGCGGCGATGTCCTCAAACGCATCCTGCTCCCGATCCCAGCCCTCCAGCAGTCCAAAGCGAACACGCCGCGGATCGAGATCGAGGGCATAGACCTCATCATCAGGGATGTACTGAAAAGGTTCACCCTCCCGACGGGCCTCGGGCATTGAAACCGGGTCTTCCGCAACCTGGTTCTGCTGCGGCGCGTCAGGGGCCAGAGCAATCAACCCGCCCAGCACAAGGAGCGGAGAGACCAGAACCATCCAGCGCTTGCGCAGACGGATCCCCCTCCGTCGCTGGCCGACCTTGGTCTGGTCCTTCATGCGGACCGTCGCCCCTGGTTGTTGAGGAGTGGTTCGAACCAAGGAAGAATGGCTCCGTCGGCCACTAGCCACTGCTGGTAACGGTCGCCGCAGTCATGGCCTCCCGTCAACTGCCCGAACGCTGGTATCACCAGACGGGGAACCGCGGGATCAAAAGCGAAGCAGGGGAGACGCAGCCGATCCGACCGACTGCGCAGGCGAGTCATGGGATGGAGATGCCCGCAGACGTTGAGCAGTTCCGAAGCGGGTGGAACCTCCGGAGCATGGCTCAACCACAGATGGCCGACGGCTTGGGAGGGGAGTTGCGGCAAGCCTTCGATCCAGGCATGGCGGTCGTGGTTGCCGCCGATCAGGAGCACCTCACAACCGCAGAGATCCGGCAGGCAACGCAGGGTCTCGCGCAATTCCGGTGTCAGCCCCTCGCGGGCATGAATCAGATCACCCAGAACAATGAGCTGCTCTGGAGCCCAGGCATGACAAAGCTCGAGCAGAGGATTCAGTGTTCCGCGGTCGCCATCGGTCGGTATCGGGATGCCATGGGCCTGGAAAACCTCAGCTTTGCCCAGGTGCAGATCCGCCACCATCAACTGTCGTCCTTGCTCCCGCCAAAGGGCTCGTTCGCCAAGAAAACGCAGGGACTCGCTCCGCCAGACCCACTCCTGCCCGTTCATCCGCAGGAATCAGCGAGGTTTTGTAATCCTGACTGCATCGCAGGTGCCTGTCCGTGCATCACTGTGATGGCCCTTGGAACCAGCATTGTGGCGCGATCGATGCGTCCTAACCAGCTTCCGGTCGAGACCCTGCGCTGGCTTGAGCGCAGATTGGCCTCACTGGAACAACAAGGGCGATACGAGTGCGCCTACGCCCTGAGGATGGAAGTTGCCGAATGGCTACTGGGGGCAATGGATGCCAATCTGGCGGTCCCTGCTGCGACCTGAAGCTCCGATGACCGTTGCCTTACTGATTGCTCTGGCGGGTTCTCTGGTGGCCATGTCCATCATCGTCAAGCGTCTGGACCAGCGATGAAGCGGTCAGCCGTTGCCCTCGGACTGCTGCTGGGCCTGCAGTTTGTCCTCCCTCCACTGATGGCTCGGACGCTCAAGGTGGGCGTCAGCGGCAGCGCACCTTTCGTTATCCAGAACGACGGTGATCGCAGCGGCATCAGCATCAATATCTGGCGGAAGATCGCTGAAGAAAACAACCTCTCCTACAGGCTGATTCAACAGCCAACACCTCGCGAGGGAATTCGTGCCCTGAACGAGGGAGAAATTGATCTGCTGGTGGGACCAATCAGCATCACAGCAGATCGACTCAACCTTCCAGGAGTTGATTTCACCCAGCCGTACTTCATCGGTAAAGAAGGCATCCTGCTGCCGTTGAAGCCCGCGTCACTCCTGAGTCGACTGCAGGTTTTCCTCGGATGGGCGGTGCTGTCATCGATCCTCATCTTGACCACAGTTCTGCTGGTGGTGGGCAGCCTGATCTGGCTGGCGGAACGACGCACGAACAGCGAGCAGTTTCCGGCTAAGCCCGTACCAGGCATCGCCAATGGCATGTGGTTCGCCCTCGTGACCCTGACCACCGTGGGCTACGGCGACAAGGCCCCGATCACCCGGATCGGCCGGAGCCTCACATCCGTCTGGATGGTCACCTCATTGATCGCGGTGTCGTCCTTAACCGCAAGCCTGGCTTCGGCCTTCACCCTGTTTCTCTCCGGCAACACAAGCAACAGCATCACCGACCCAGCCCAACTGAGTGGTCAACGGGCCGCTGTGCTGGAGGGAACGAGCGGGGAAGAACTGGCGCAGGACAAAAACATGCGGGTTGTTCCATCACAGAGTCTCGGAGAAGCCATCGAGAAGGTTCTGACGAATCAAGCGGAGGTGGTGATCTTCGATCGCCCAGCAATCCGATATCACCTCAAAAACAACCCTGAACTGGCAGTGCAACTGGCTCCGTTCACCCTGGCGGAACAGACCTATGGATTTGCATTCCGGACCGGTGATCCATTGAGAACGCCGTTGAATCTTTCCATTCTCAAGCTGCGGCGCAGTGGAGCGGTGGAAGCCCTCTCCAACGACTTGCTGAACTAAGACAGCGGTCGATGGCGGCGCAGGGCCTCCTCCACCAGATAAGCCGCGAGGTTGCCGCAGCTGCGACCTTCCTCCAGCGCATGGCGCTTCAGTTCATCCATCACTCCGCGCGGCAAGGTGACATTGATGCGCTCGGAACTGGCGGCATCAGCCACGGCAGCACTGCTGGGAGCTGGAGAGTCTCCCTCGAGGCGCTGCTGTAGCTCGTGAACAAGATCCTGGAGAATTGGCACGAAATCAACACTGTTTACACACAATTTAGTATCGATATCACACATGCGCAAGGTTTTGCAGGGCCTGCCGCTCTTGGTCGTATCCTGTCCCCACTTTTGATGACCTCAATGCGTTCACTGCCGCTGAAGCTTGCTCCCGGCAGCGATCTGCGCACCAGCCTTGAGGAGCTCGCCCGGACGCAAGGCATCCAGGGATTTGTGCTGGGGGTGGTCGGCAACCTCAGCCGCGCAGCCTTCCAATGCCCGGGCCAAGCGGAGCCCACGATGCTGGAGGGCGATCTCGAAGTGATCACCCTGAATGGCACCCTCGCACCGGAGGGTGTGCATCTTCATCTCAGCCTTTCCGATGGAGCTTGCCAGGTGTGGGGCGGTCATCTCGAGCCTGGAACACTGGTTCAGAAAGGCGTCGATGTGCTGGTCGGGGTGCTGAGTCAAGCTCCGATCCAGGCTGAATCCCCAGCGGCAGCGCCGACGCCACGGCTTGAAATCGCTGTACTGCCGGGATGTCCCTGGTGCAGCCGCGCACTTCGGTTGCTGCGCACCCTGGCATTGCCCCATACGGTGATCACCGTCAACAACGACGCCGATTTCGCTGCCTGCCAGAGCCGCAGCGGCATGGGCACCTTCCCGCAGGTGTTCATCGACGGAACAGTGATTGGCGGCTACGACGACCTCACAGCCCTGCACGCCGCCGGTGAACTCGAAACCCTCCGCTGACCAGCCGCCGTTCTGGTCACTCAAACCCTGGTGGTGCCAGCCCTGGACCATCATCGCCACCGGCTCAGCAGTGATCGGGGCTTCCTGGTGGTGGCCCGGACGGCTTTGGATCAGCCTCCCCATTGCCCTTGCTGTGGCTGCCTGGTGGCTGCTGTTTCTGGTGATCGTGCCCGCGGCCTACCGCTCCGGAGAACTCCAGCCTTGACCAACGACACTCCGACCGACGTGCGACTGAAGCGGGTGGATCAAGCCCTCTTCGATCGCGTGGCCAGGATGGCTCTGGCACAGCCACGACTCCGCAAGAATCACAACCTGCACCAGGACAGTGACCTGGTGCAGCGTTTTCTGAACGTGCTCCAACCAGGCACCTATGTGCGGCCCCACCGGCACGTGCGCGATCAACCCGGAACCGGGTTCGAGTGCTTCCTGGTGCTGCAGGGGGCCATCGGTCTTTTGGTGATGGACAGCAGCGGCGCAATCGTTCAGCAGGAGCGACTGGAGGCCAACGGACCTTTGCGGGGCATCGAGTTAGCGGAGAACCAGTTCCACACCCTGGTCGCCCTGGAAGCCGACACGGTGATGTTCGAGCTGAAGCAAGGGCCCTATCAACCCACCGAAGACAAGGATTTTCTGAGGGGCTTCCCCCTGGAAGGGTGTGAAGAGGCCAGGCTTCAGGAAATGCGCTGGCGCGAATGCTTCGACTAGGCCGACGCAGTGCGGGATTCCTCGCGTGAGCGCTGCTTTTCCTCCAGCAGCTCACGCTCCAGCTGATCAATCAAACGGCTCACCAGCGCCTGAAATTCCGGCTGGCACCCACGGAAAGCCGCCTTGTGACGAATCGGCTCATTGCGCATGCGCAGATCAGTGAGCATCAGTTGCAGGGAATCGATCCTGGCGTTGGTGTTCATGTCCATCCGTGCCGGTGGCTGAAGACTATGACGCGCGAATGCGTGGGCAATGGCGATCAGCCTCTGATCGGGATCACAGGCCCAGCTCCTGCAACAGCCTGCGCTGGGCCTGCCGGCCGACGATTCCATGGGCCGCCAGGGCCCCACTGGCGGCCACCGGGGGGATGCCAATTCCCGGGAAGGTGCTGGCGCCACAAAGCCAGAGCCCATCGAGCGGCGTGGTCACGCCAGGGAACAGTCCTTCCGCAGCGGAAAGAGCAGGGCCATAGCTGCCGCGATGCACATTGAGGAAATGGCGATGGGTCTGAGGCGTCCCCTCCATCACCACCTGGCACCGTTCACGGATATCTGGGATGCGTCGTTCCAGCACCTGCCAGAACACGGAGCAGCGCTCTGTTTTCAAGGCTTCGTAAGCCTCACTTCCCCGGGGCAGATCCGCCCACAGCGCCCAGGGTTCACTGGCCGGTGTGTAGCCGTGCAACACATGCTGACCGGGCGGTGCCATCGCAGGATCCAGAACAGATGGCACCGACAACACCACGGCGTTGCGTTCCGCCGCAATCCCCCGCTGCCAGTCGTCGACCCAGACGGTGTGAATCGGTAGATCGTCCAGACCACTGGAATCGAAGCCGAGATGCAGATGGAGAAAGCCATTGCAGGCTGGTGTCTCAGCACGTTCCCGTTGCCAACTGACGGCGACGTCCTGGGGCAACAGATGCAGGGTGCTCCAGACGTCGGCATTGCTGACGATCTGATCGGCGTGAATCAACTCGCCATTGCTGAGGGCAACGCCAACAGCCTGGGAGTCATCCATCAGGATTCGCTCCACCCTGGACGCCGTTCGCAGATCACCACCGTGGCGCTTCAGTCCCTCCACCAGGGCATTCACCACAGCGGCACTGCCCCCGACGGGGTAATCGAGGCAGGCCTCCGGCTCGAACCATTCGCCGAACAACGTCGCCATCGCCGCTGCGTTGGTGTCCCCCATCGGCATGCCGCTGATCAGGAAACAGAGCAGATCAACCCAATGACGCAGAAACTCATCCTTCAGATGACGATCAACCAAAGGACCGAAGGCTCCAGAGAGATGCCGCATCGCCGGGAGGTGTTTCAGCAGGCGGGGGCCGCGTTCGAGCAGCTGGGCCATCGCATCCAAACCAGGGCGCAGCGCCAGCAACGGCAGAGCGTTGGCGGCTGCAGCGATGGGACGTAACACCTCACCGAAGCGTCGCCATTCCTCGACGGCTGCAACCCCGCGCAGATCCCGAACAATCTCTGCAAAGCCAGCCGCTCCGACTGGAATCCTCAGATCACCCTCCGGCAGCAGCACATCCCAACTGCTGTAGGGGATCACCTCCAGGGGCTGATCCAGGGCCCGCAGAATCTGAGCCAAAGGATTAGCGCTGGGCCAACGGGCCAGTCCACTCCACAGCGACGGACCCGATTCGAAGTGGTATCCCTGACGCTGGAATCCATGGGCGGCTCCACCAGGCTGCGTGTGAGCCTCGAGCACCAGCACCTCTCGTCCGGCTCGGGCGCAAAGGGCAGCGCAGCAGAGACCACCGATGCCGCTGCCGATCACAACCACATCGACCCTGTCCTTCACCCAACCCAGCCCATGGGAGTCATCATTGTGATCCCTGCCTGCTGGAGATGGGTGGCCGCTGGCTGATTCCGTTGCTGTTGCTGGGTCTCGCCTGGGGACAGGAACTGATCGATCAACTGTTCTGGGGTGGTCAGTGGAATCTGCCGATGGGGCCCGGGCTGCCGCTGTGGAGCATCCTGACCGCACCATTCAGCCACTCGGGCTTCGGCCATCTGATCTCCAACACGTTGGTCTTCCTGCCCCTGAGCTGGTTGGTGCTGACGCGGGGCAGACGTGATTACCTCGCCGTGTGGATTGGCGTGCTGTTCGTTGCGATTCCAATCGCCATGCTGTGGCCAGCGAGAAGCCATGGGCTCTCCGGTGTGGTCTATGGATTGCTCGGCTATCTCCTGTTAATCGGCTTTCTGGAACGAAGAATCGTCCCAATTCTTCTGGGAGGACTCACCTTCTGGTGGTATGGCTCAGCCCTGCTGGCCTTGATCCCCGGAGTCTCTCCCGCTGGTGTGAGCTGGATCGGCCACGCCGGCGGATTTCTGGGGGGCCTGCTTGCAGCGTTCAGCGTGCGAAAAGACCCCGATCAAGCAGCTCAGATCAAGGGAAGCTGACCGACTGAATCCAGGGCCATTCTGTAATACCCCCCTGAACCGTCCACGACTGGATCGCTGATGTCTGTCTCAGTCACAAGCTCCTGAACAGGTTCCGGAACTGGGGTGATCTTTTGACCCTTGATGGAGAAGGTTCCAATCATCGACGGATGCGATGTACAGAAGTAGGACAACACTCCTTCCTTCTTGAAGGCTTTGCGATCAGATTTACGAACCTGGAATGTCACAACCTCGGAGCCAGTGATGCCATCCAGGAAGCCTCCGTCGCCTTTAATCTTCAAGGCATCCGAAGACTCCTGATTGAAGCCTGAGTCGCCTATATAGAAGGGATGACTCTCCACCTCACTAAACCGGGAGAATCGATAGGTCTTCTTGACATTGATCTTGAAATTTTTATATTCATCTCCATTCGAATTCAAGAAACGGTAGAAAGGTTCTTCGAAAGAACCTGCATCGACAAACACATCAATCACCTTGTTGCGCTTCTTCGAGGAACGTGCCAAGGCACGAGCCTGAGGGGCATCTCCGATGACAACATCGAAGCTATCGACATCAACAGTGCCATCGATCAATGAGATGGCTTCAACCGTAATTTCTGCGGTACCAACCCCATCTTCGGCAGCCTTGAGCTTGATCTGTCGATTCTTACTGACACGGGCTTCGACAACAGATTCATCGGAACTCTCTACATTGAGCAAATAGGGCTGGTCATTAAGTTTTAATTTTTTAACTCCAGAAACAATAAGAAAATCATCCGGGGATATCACAGCAGAACCATCATCATTGACATCCAAACCCCATAACGGAAGCTCGCTAAATACACCCCCAAAATTAAAAACTTCTGCCGAGGCCAACTGATCAACAACATTCATCCCCTGCCCAAGCACGTTGGCAAAAACAGTGAATCCGCCATTCTGCGTATCAAGCGGAACATTTTCTTCAAGATTAAAGAACCACTGACTCGTGGCACTGTTTGGATCTCCACCCAACTTGGCCATGGCAAGGGTTCCACGCGAATTTAGATTGCCAGGCTCATTCTTAATCGCTTTAAAAGAATTAATGGGATCAATCGAACCGCCTTCTTCAGCAGATCGATCTGGAGCAGTAAAGCCACCACCCTGAAGAACAAAACCAGGAACAGATCGATGAAAAATAGAGTTATCGTAAAGGCCTTTTTTAGCGTATTTCAGGAAGTTCTTAACCGTCTTCTTGGTCACAGTCCCTGCAGAGCCCTTCTTGTTGAACATCTCCAGGTAAATAGTGGAATCACCAAGTTGGTTGTTGGTTGACAACTCCACCACTGTCCCCACGGCAGCCGAAGCCCCAAACCCTTTGGGCGGTTTCACCTTGGCCTGCTCGGAACGACTCAGGGACAGATCGTTGAAAGCGGAAGCCATTCACCAGGTGCTAAGGCTTCAAACTTAGCTGGGATCAATGATGAGATAGGGCTTAAGAAAGTCCAGCGGAGCCGCCATGTCATCGGCAAAACCGAGCAGATGTGTCTCCCGTCGCTCGTAGAGCAGAGAACCATCCTCATCCAGAAGAAAAGTGCCACCTCGCTGGGCAATGTGGTCATCGCAGGGCACATAGATGCGCCAATTGCTGAGCACCTCGCCCATGTTGCGCAACCGCTTGGTGGCAAGTTCAAAGGGCCGCTGAAATCCACGCCCTCCGGCACGAGCGAACATGGCGGCACGAAAAGCCGGCAATGGCCAGGCCTTCACCTCTTCCTCATCCGCAAAGATCTGCGGAGCTGAGCGATCTCCCGTGTAGCCACGAAGCACCTCCTGCAATGTGCCCGGGGAACCGATACCAGCACACATCAAGAGAAATCCGGGCCAGGGTCCTCCAGGGACCTGCAAGCCGCCATAGAGGTTGAGGGCCTCATGCAGCTCTGAACTGCTGTCCACCGTGAGGGCGGGCCGCGGGAAGCCGGTGAAGGTACAGAAGCGCTCAGCCCCTGCTGCATCTCCGATCGCAAATGCCTGAAGATCAATCCTGGCCAGCTCGAGCTCAGCCAGGCGGGGCACCAGTGCCTGGGCGTATTCCATCGAATCGAAATCGCCAAGCTGTCCCATCACGATGACGAGACGCTTGTAACCAGCTGCTGTATCTGGATTTTTACCGATTCGATCCAACAGTGCCTGAGGTGCCTTCATCGGTCTATTGACAACCCGGTTGACAAAAGGGGCTGTTGTCACCGGCAGCCTGGCAAACATCGGCATCCAGCCGAGTGACGGCCAGCTCCACGTCCAGGCGATCCAGCACCATGGCCCTTCCATTCGTTCCAGGTCCGCCAGACCCTGCAGACACGTCATCTCGACGTTGGTGGTGGCGGTTGCCGGAACGGGCATCTGATGGCAACGCTCCAGTTTGGCGACGGTGCTGGCCAGACTCCACCCCATGCCGAACAAGGACCGC
>CAJWIC010000004.1 GCA_913040905.1 uncultured Synechococcus sp.
AGGTTGAAACGCTCAGCGGCATGTTCATTGAGCCATTGCTCCGCATCAGCATCCCTGTCGTCGATCCAGGCAATCACTTTGTCGAGTTCGTGATCCATCGGGATTTGTTGAATCAGTACGTCGTGACTCAATTTTTACTGCTTCAGTAGCACCGTCAAGAGACAAATCGCTTGTAGATCCAACGAACAACAGTGCCAAGAACTGGAACGGGGCCGAAGGTGGGGCCGACAAAGTCAAAGTAGTCCCGGTGATTGACAATGCGGCCGTCTTCTCCAAAAACAAGGCGGGTTGTACCTGGGTAAGTGAACTCGATGCCCTTGATCATGAGGCCCATTCGCCATTCCACAAAAGCCAGGTTCCCCGTTACAGAGACATTGTCTGTTTCGAGGAATACATCGTCGCAGCGTCGGATCAAGCCATCCTGAGCACTGATGTATGCGTCAACACCCTTCTTTTCCTGGGTTGGGTCGATGAAATGCACATCTTCAGCGTAAACAGCTCTCCACTGCTCGGAGGTTGGGCCTGCTTTGCCATAGGGCTTTGTGAACAGCTGACGAAGCGCTTCAGCATCAAGAGGGGGCTGGATCACCGATTAGAACTCGAAGCCCACTTGTCCGGTGATGCGGTTGTCACTCTCCGGAGAACTCATGCTGTTGTAGGTGGAAACAAATCGAAGAGATGTAAAGAGTCCGCTGTTGAAGGAAGGAAAGTATTTAATCGACGTGCTGAACGTGTTCGTTGGTTTGACTTCATGTGCTGCAATCGCTGAAAGGGTGTTGTCCAGGGTGAACTTGAGCGATTTATTCGGAGACCAACTCAGTTCAGTGATGAAGCTGCCGCCTGCATAGGTATTACCGCAATATTCACTGCTATTGCAGTCTTTTCCACCCTCACTCCAATGCAATGCAGGTCCAAGTGCCAGGGAAAGTTGTGTCGTTTGGGTATTGATCAGGGGAAAACCTACGCCCACTGAACCTTCAATCACATTCACGCTTGAATCATTCAAGCCGTTGTATTGATAATCGCTTTTGGCAAAAACAGTAATCGTTTCATTGAGAAAATGATCGTAACGGGCGGATGCCATACCCTTGTCCGTTTTAACTTCAGTGGGCTTTCCTTTGTCGTTATTTTGGCTGTAATTCAAACTGGCTTCGAGCTTGAGCTTGTCCCTGTCACCCCTGTAATTGCTGCTGCCGTTGATATTGGCTGAGAACGTGCCATCCCCATCTTTGTTGCCCGCATTGATGCCTGCGGAAATGGTTGTTTTCCAAGCGGGGGGCTTTTCGACAGGCTTGAGGGCGTCCTGGCTCACTTCCAGCCGTCCGAGCTGGGGATGCATCAGAACTTTCACATCATCGGTGCTTTCCTCTGGAATCAGCTCGCCTTGGATGGTGTCACCGTTTAACAGCGTCAGCGTCACCGTCTCAGCCAGAGCAGCTGGGCTGGCCAGAAGCGCGGCGGTCAGGGCAGCAGGAATGGTGCGAAGAAACGACATCAGCTGAAAAAACCTTTGGACTGCAGCCAGAAACCGATTGCGATCAGAGGGCCGAAGCCCGCAATGAGCAATGTGATCTTCAGGCGAAGAGGCGACACCTGAGCCCTGTTGTGCCGAATGGGCATGGATCTGGCTGAATGTCGTGATTATCCCCTATTCAGAAGAAAAAGGCGGTTCAGCCCTGAGGGCCGGCGTTCCCGACGTCAGAGCTCGTAGTCGGCTTCGAACTGATCGATCAGGCCTCTGTAGAGGGCGAGGAGGCCTTCGGTTTCCTCGCAGAAGCCATCGGTGGTGTATTTGGCCACAAGGTTCACCACCGCTGAACGCACCTGTCCAAAGGCCTCGAGGTACTCCCCCTGGATGTCCTCGTCGCGGATGTCGTTGATCAGCGCTGAAATCAGCTCGATCTTGCGCTTGGCGGCCGCCATGTCGGCTTCCATCTCCTTGTTCAGCTTGCGGCGCTTCTTCGGCATCTCCTCGTCCGTAGCTGGCTGAGGTTACGGGAGCAGCTGCACATCAAGGAGCCTCCTCGCCGAGGAGGTAATCGAACTTTCCGATCGGGACGCCGTTGTGGCGCAGGATGGCGAAGGCGGTGCTCACGTGGAAATACGCATTCGGGAGCACGAAGCAGCGGAGAAAGTCCTCCCCCTCAAACACCTGCTCACCGCCTCCCATGCTGGCTGGGATGGGCAGTCGGATCTCTCGCCGTTCCGCCCCATCAAGGTCCATCGGATCAATGCTCTCCATGAAATGGATGCTCCGGCTGATCCGCTCCAGCAGTTGCTGCACGGTCGTTTCGTTGTCGTCCATCACAGGTGCACTGCAGCCGGAGAGTCGTGCAACGCCCCGGCGTGAAATATCTGTGGCGATCTGAACCTGACGGGTGCAATCGAACATGTCCGGATAGAGGCGACTCGTCAGCAACACCTCAGTGGGAAATCCATTGTTTTGTGCATGGGCATCGGCCCGTTTCAGCAGGTGGCTGAGATTGCTGAGGTTCTTCACCAGCGGTGGAACCAGGGCGGCGTGGAATGAGCGCGACACCGGGGCCTGATGCATGGGACTGTTTCTCTAGCCTCTCCGCAGCAGCGAAAACAAGCGTGAACCAGACATGGCGAGGAATCACCTACGTATCAGTGTGGGTCGTGATCTGGGGCACGGTTGCCTCTCTGATGGATTGGATGCTGCTCACCGGTGAGGTGTACGAGACCGGCACGTCCGGTCAGGCGGTGACCTTCATCGGCTACGGAGCTGCAACCGTGGTGATGGCCACCCGCTATGCAGGCAGATTTCTCTCGCCAGAAGATCAACAGAGCTCAGACGGGACCAACGGCACGGATCAGCAGTGAAGCGCCCATGAGCAGGGACAGCGCTTCAAACGCTCGCTTCACCAGCCCGCTTCCCCTCACCAACGACAGGTGAGCTCCGAGGTAGCCACCGATCAGGGAGCCTGTGATCAAAGCTGGTAGCCACTCCCAGTGAATCTCACCGCTGAATCCCAGCACTACCGCCCCGCTGCCGTTCCAACCGAGGCCGACGAGGATCAGGGTGTGGGCGACAGCTCTCGGATAGCTCAATCCGAACCAGCGAACGAGCCAAAGGGTTACGAACAGTCCTGTGCCCGAGGTGAGAGAGCCATTCAGCAGGCCGATTCCGAACAGCACCGCAGCGCCGATGCCAACGGTTCTGGCTGTCAGGGGTGTGGGGTTGTCCGTTCGCCCCAGCTCAGTCCGTTGGACTGAATAAACACCAAGTCCAAGGGTGAGCAAACCCAGAGCTGCAGTGGCGAAACGGTCAGGAATCGCCAGAACAGCAGTAGCGCCCAGCCATACGCCGGGCAGACCAGCCAGCAGAATCAAGCTGGAGAGGTTGCGGTTCAGGCTGCTGGCCCGCCAGTGCCGTCCAGCGGCGCCCACCCCCAGGGCAACACTGGCCACTTTGTGGGTGGCGAGAGCTGATGCGAAGGGCAGTCCGAGCAGGATCAATGCCGGCAACTGCACCAGCCCTGCTCCGCCACCTGCAAAGGCCGACAGTGCGTTGGCAACCACCGCAACCACGGTGAGAACAATCAGCATGGGCACGGGTTCACCCCTGGGTGAGGAATGCGATCGGCACGGAAAAGGTGACGATTTCGTGGGGGTCCCCGGGCAAGATCGCAACGCAAGCCACCTCATGGTCGCTGTGGGCATCCCGGGTTTGCATCACGAAATTGGTGGCGTCCTCCATGCTCCACATCGGAGCATCGCCTCGGCGGCGCTCGTCCTTGTAGGCCTGCCAGACCTCAGCAAAGGCATCAGCATCGGCCCCTCCGAAGGATTCCTTCAGCGCTTGTTCCACGCCCATCGCTTCCATCCGTTCGAAGAACTGCCGCATCAGGGGATGGCCGATGGTGGCGGATGCCCGCACCATCGAATTGATGGTGCCCACTGCGGTGACCATCAGTTTCGGGGTGCTGCGTCTTGCATCGATCACCCCCACCGGCAGGCTGAGATCCCAGTTCACACGACCGCTCACTGCGCAGGCCAGGTCAAACAGCCCGCCGGCGCACTGTTTGATCAGGCTCTGGATCTGAGAACGTTCCATGGCGTTGTCGGTGTTGGCGGACGCCTACGGATCCCGAGCATTGTTGCCAGGATTGAACGCTGACGACGTCGACGCGATGTCCCTTGTTCAGATCTACCTCGATGCGGTCACTCATCAGGTGATCACCAGCGAGGAGCTGGCCTTCATGGCGGGCCACCACGATCAGTTCGATCGCACTGAGCAAAAGCTCAGCGCACGTCTTGAGCAGTTGATCAGCGTCGGGAGCATCAGTGTCGGATCCCGTTGACTCTGGACCGGGACGTCCTGCAACAGCACTTCAGCCGATCCGGCCTGATGACTCACGTTTTGCCAGCTGCGGAACGCATCTGCTGCCCCAGAGTGATCCTTCCCCATTCGGCCCCCAGGACGCCGAGCTGCACTTCGACGCGGGCGGTCATCCACGCTTCTACCTGATGCGTCTGCGTCGCAGACCAGCGGTGCTGGCTGCCATGACCTCCCACCAGCGGGTGAGTCAGTGCCTGGGATCAGCCGATGCTCAGCCGTGGTGGCTGGCCGTCTCTCCGCCGGCCCCCCCTCGTGCTGACGGCTTGATCGCGTCGGATCAGGTGTTGCTGGTGAGGCTTCTTCCTGGGGAGGGGGTCAAGCTGCACCCCGGCACCTGGCATGCCGGCCCCTTCATCACCACAGCGTCTGCACTGTTTTTCAATCTCGAATTGCGGACCACCAATGAAGACGACCACAACTGTCGCTCGGTGGACCAGCCAAGACCTCTTGCTCTGATCTGAAGAGCGTCAGGGCATCGCCACGACGCCGGACCAGCTTTGCAGCACATCAGGAGCTCCCTGGGTGAGGGCCGAGACGGCCGTGGCTGATCCGATGGCGATCCCGGCCACCAGTCCGAGGCCAAAAAGAATGGCTCCCGTGAGCACGACCCGTTCATTGAGCTGCATAGGGGATCTGTTTTGTCAAACCGACTTTCCCTGCTTCCTGCTGTCCTGGCTACCGAGTGTCACAGGACTTGATCGCAACCAGGGGTTTGAGCATGTGTGCTTTCGCCGATAAAGGTAGAAATACTGACTGATTCAGCTGTGGTTGCCCCGCTACCACGCGGTGGTTGTCAGGCCTCACCTGGATCATGAAAACCATCGACGAACACATCCAGAAAGACCAGGAGGAATTCCTGAAGGCCCTGTCGGAGCACAACGAGGGAAAGGTGCGTCATCTCACCGAAGAACTGCAGTGGTTGCTGGACCACAAGAAGCAATTCCCGAATGACAGCCACGATCCCTCACCACTCGAGCTGTTCTGTGAGCAGAACCCCGATGAGCCCGAGTGTCTCGTCTACGACGACTGAGCGATATCCGTCTTTCCATCGCTGAAACTCATGCAGTACTACGTCTGTAACGGGCAGATTCCGACAGAAACGCAGGACGAGGGCTACACCGCTTTCGTCGAATACATGGAATCCGGTGCTGAGGGTGACAAGTTCGAGGGGTTCGAACTGGTGGCACGCCTGCACATGCCGGAGTCCGGACGGGTTTGCATCATCTGCAAAGCCGCTGATGCCAAGGCCCTGTTCCGTCATTTCATGTTCTGGCGCTCCATGTTCGGCGTTGATTTCGAATACGCCCCGGCCCTCACCTGCGCTGAAATGGTCGAAATGCAGAAGGAGCACAACGAGAAGCTGGACGATGTTGCGTGATGGGTAGGTAAAAACACTCAAAATCCCTGCGAGGAGGAGGCGTTCGCCCGGGCGAACACGAAAGTTCATTAACTTTTGTGGGTTTGCATTTCGGCTCGATGATCCGACTCGTCCTGACGCGCGCCATCGCGGCCGACCTCGGCCTCCTCCTCCTGCGTGTGTTCACCGGATCCCTGCTGATCCATCACGGCTACGAGAAGCTGGCCAATATCGAGAACTTTGCTGACGCCTTTGTGCGTCCCCTGCATCTTCCTTTCCCGATCCTGCTGTCCTACGTGGCGGCCTTTTCCGAGGTCATCGGCAGTTGGCTGCTGATCACCGGGTTGCTCACCCGGATGGGGGCCATGGCCATCGCTGGCACCATCACCGTGGCGATTTATCACGCCATTGTGACCGCTGGTTTCAATATCTACCTGCTTGAACTGCTGGGTCTCTATCTCGCTGCTGCCGTTGCGGTGCTGGCCTGCGGTCCTGGTCTGTTTTCCATCGATGAGCTGATTGCTCGCCGTTTCGATGCACCTGCAGCGGATTCCAAGGAGGCCCTGGAGGTTCTCGCGGCCAAAACTCCTGCAATGACCGAGGCTTCTGTAACGCGCTGAGGGCTGATGCCTGTTGAACTGATCAGCACCGGTCCCGCCAATGCGGCGGGATCTTTGCTTTTGGCCCATGGGGCTGGTGTTGATGCCTGTTCACCCTTCATGCAAGCCATCGCCGATGGCTTGGTGGCTCACGACTGGCGAGTTCACCGTTTCAACTTTCCATATATGTCCAGGCGACAGCTGACCGGTCGAGCTGCGCCCCCGGACAGACCTGATGTGCTTCAAAGGGCATTCCGAGAGGCGGTTGATCAATTGGATCAAGAACGACCTCTGGTGATTGGCGGTAAGTCCATGGGAGGGCGGATCGCCAGCATGCTGCTGAACGAACTGCACGCCAACTCGGTTGTTGCTGCCGGGGTCTGTCTTGGTTACCCCTTCCATCCCCTGGGAAAGCCTGAAGTGCTGCGGACCCAGCATCTAAGGGACATGACCGCGCCTTGTCTGATCATTCAGGGCGAGCGCGATCCGATGGGGCATAAACACGACGTTGCCGGGTATGACTTGAGCCCAGCCGTCAGGTTGCAGTGGATCCCGGATGGAGATCACAGCTTCAGTCCTCGAAAACGCTCGGGCCGAACCGTCGAAGAGAACCTCAGTCTGGTGATTCAGCATGTGACTCAATTTCTTGAATCAGCCTGTTGCTGAAGCCGTCAAGAGGGCGTAACATACTTTTACGTTTAGGGTGAACGATGTCCGAATCCGCTTCCAAAGCCCGCGACGATTGGTACCAGGATGCAGCTCGCGCCCAGATCCAATCCGAGCGGATGAACCGAGCCGAGCTGCTTAACGGCCGTGTCGCCATGCTCGGTTTTCTGATCGGCCTGCTCACTGAGCTGATCACCGGTCAGGGAATCGCCAGTCAGATCGGCTTCGGACTGCTGGGGATTGGCTGAAGCGGCCAGCTGTCACTGTGACAGTTGACCTGCTTTCACCTCTCATCTGTCGCGACCCTGCCTGGTTCGCGACATTGCATGTGTGAGGAGGCCATCCGGCGTGGAAACAAGGTCACACGTCGGTGTGCCAAGACCCTGCCTTCGGCGGGGTCTTTTTTTTATCGCTGCAGCCGTCCCCATAGCCACCAAGCTGCTGCAGCCAACAGGATCCAGGGCAGTGGCAGCTTCAGCAGAAGCGCCAACACCAGAATTCCGGCTCCGATGGCGGTTCGTCTGGTCTGCTGCCGGGCCTGCGGCGTCATGTATCGCCAACGTGGAATCAGTGGCATGGGTGGATCAGGCTTTGTTCGAAGCTCGCATGACCTCGTCAATGCAGCCAGTCACGGCAGAATCGTGGGGTTGTCATTGCCGCCCGATGAAAGAGGTCAGCCTTCTGGAGATGATCGGTCGCTCCATGGCGAAAGTTGCCGCAGGGGCAGGCATTGCTGCACTGCTGATCTGGTTGACCTACGTGATGCTGGATGTGGGGCACATGCAATCCGGTTTCACCTTGCCGCAATCGAGGTACTGAGCCATTGACCCAGCAGGATTTCCGTCAGGGGCCCAAGCGCATTTTCCGTCAGGACTCCTGAGTGGTGCGGTCATCCCCCTGTCAACCGAACTGGTCTTGCCGGACACGTCTCCATAGGGTCGAGTCAACGTTGATCGATTGCTTATGAACCGAGACGCTGCACCCTTGATTCCCGATGCCTTGAGCCATCGACAGCTGAATCAATGGCTCGAATCGGCTGTGCAGGAACGTTTTACGTCTTTTCCCGAGGACAAGGACGCCCTGGCAGCAGATCTTGCAGATTGGGCTGGACAGACCCGCACATTGCTACGACGCCTGGCAGAGGAGGGTGATTCCATTGGTGCTGAGCGATCAGCGCAACAGGTGATGGCACTTGGAAGCTTCCGCACCCATCTGATGCTCGGACTGCAGGCATTGAAGGCGTCGCAGCCAGGTCATTGATGAAACAGCTACCCGGCCGAGCCAGACCCCGGTGGATTCAGATGGTCATGACAGGGGTGATCACGGCCGTTGCCACGATCTGGCTGGTGAGCCTGCTGCCGTTCCTGTTGCTGTTCAGCCTGGTGATCGCGGTGATGTTGATTCCTGTGGTGCGGCGTCTGCGCCATGAAATGGATGAAGCCGGGCTGAACAACGGCATGACTCAGCGGCCAGGGCGTCGATCAACGGTGGATGTGACTCCCTGGCACCGACAGCTGCGCAATGTGATGGATCAGCTGCTGAACAGGTCTCCCACCATCGACCGATAGCGACCCAGCGAAGGTCCTGCTTTGCGAGTCCGTCCGGGCAAGGTGCGTCCTGGAACCAAGTGGTCTGGTGCAAACGTTTTCAAAGCGACTGCTGGAGCCTGTTCCTGCTCAGCAGCCAGTTTTTGCCGGATCGCTTCAGCCGTGGTGAGTGTTGATGCCACAGCTGTCTCCGGTACCACTGGTTGTTTGGGGACGGGTGCGACAGCGGTCTTTTTGGTCCGCAGGGGCCAGAGGAAGAGCAGGCTGAAAACCAGAGCAGCGATCGATGTGATCGTGCCGCTCAGGCCGAGGGCCAATCCTTTGAAATTCCAGGCGATCCCAGACGCCGCAAGACCGAGGGTGCCGGTGACGGCGAGGAGCAATCCCACCAACGACACCTCCGGCAGCTGAAGGGAGACACCGTTGGCCTGTGCCGGCCCTGCATCAATGGCTGGCTCCTGCATTGGCTCCGCCTGCAGAGGCCGAAGCAGCACAAAACTGATTGCTAAAAGCACCAGAGCCGTCACCGTGGTGCTGAGACCCAGGGTTCTTCCCTGGAAATTCCAGAGAATGCCTCCCCCTGCCAATCCAGCAACACCGAGGGTGGACAGGCCAATGCCGCTGATCAATCCGAGACGTTGTGCCATGGATCAGTTGCTCCCCTTGGTTTGTGTGGCGGCATAGGCCACGGCTCCGCCGGCAACTAGGGTGAGCAGGCCTGTGCTGATCAGGAAACCCACCAACATCGCGAAGCCAAGAACAGATCCCAGCAGCGACATCTTGATGCGCAACAGTTTTGACTTGACCAGAAGGATCAGCAGCAGGCTGATGGTGGCTTTGAGACCGGCGATTTTTGCCGCACTGATCGGGCAGAACGGAGGAGGCAGGAACATCGGGGTCGGCCGGATCTCATGAGGTAGCCGGAAGTCTGGCTAACTCGATCAAGCTTCGTGAAGTTGCCAAAAAAAAGCGGACCTTGATGGTCCACCCCATTGCTTGTTGAAACAGTTCCGCTTCAGCGGCGGCGGTTACGGGAGCGTTGCTTCAGCTTGCGCTTGTACTTCTCAACAGGGGTTTCATGGTGCCGAATGCGACGCAGGTCGGAGAAGATGCCGGCCTTGGCCACAGAACGCTTGAAACGGCGCAGTGCCGATTCAATCCCTTCGTTTTCGCCGACTGTGACCTGACTCATCCGTTTCCCTGAGGGAGAGCAAAAAATAATCTTACCAGCCAGTCTCTAATGGATTCATTCACCCTCGTGTCATGGCAAGGCTTGCCGAGCTTCCGCTGAAACGGCTTGCGCAGTTCAGTACGGATGGTGATCCAGCACTGATTCGGTGGCACAAGACCTGGATCAATGCCCTGATGCGGCGGACTGGGATCGGGCTGTACGGGCTGATCTGGTTGTCGTTTGCCAAAGGGGCACTGCTGGCGATTCTGATCGGATGGTTGATCCGTTGATTTGATCAAGAAATCGCACGGAATCATGCCAATGGCAGATCAGGCTGGGAATCTCATTCCATGGGAATCACGCACTGCCCTCTCTGCATCGGGCTCGCCGTTTTGTCAGCGGTCCGGTTCATGGCACATCTGACGATGGCCGTTCAATTGGAACGCCAACGGGCCTCAACCAGCACGCATCCGGCTCTCGTGCTCGGCACCCTGTTCGAGCTCTGAGGCCAGGCCCTAGGGATCGAATCGATCCACCAGGTTGAGGTATGCATCGTCCGCTTCCTGCATCGCCTGGTCGTCCTCCGGGAAACTGCAGCCGTACAAAAGATTGATCACACGGCCGAGATCCATGTCTCTGTCTGCGACCTCTTGCCAGAGACGCGCTGCCAACTGACCATCCGCCAGGACGAATTGTGCACTGACCAGCTGCCTGGTAAGGCTGAAATAGCTCTGCCGGTCGTTGCGTTGGCGGCATTCCTCCGTTGAACGGATGTCCTTGGAAGGAAGCAGTCCGTGGATGGCGGTTGCTGCGGCTTTGAGCAATTGCATGACCCAACGGCTAACGGTTCTTCAAGTGTGAATTGTCGGGATGTGCTGACAACGGTGCTTAATGCCTAGTCGACGGCGATGTGCCCAGTAGTTGAGTATTTCCACTCAGGCAGTCCAGACGGTGCGATTGGCGACTGTTTGTAACGTGATGTGAATTACGGTCGTCTTATCAAATTGGTCCTATGGAACTCCTTGTGATTGCAGCGGTCTTTGTCCCTTTTTCTGCATTGGTGATGAACGCTTTCGCGGGTGATGCAGAGGACGACTTTGATTTCCTCTGATGGAATCCAAGATCCTCGCTCTATTGGCTTTTGGAGCGTCAGTTATGACCCTGTGGGCCTGGCTGGTGGCGAATCTCCCGCAGACGGCATCTGACCCGAACAAGCAAGACAACCGCCATTGATCCGATAAGGCGCGAGATGGTCCCGCAGGCAGCGCGTGCCGCGGAAGAACACGGTCTGTCCCAATTCCCTGGCGTGGGCATCGGTGAGCGGCAGCATCAGCCAACGATTCGGCACGATCCCTTCCAGCTGTGAGCGATCACGCTGGGCTTGGGCGCGTCGTTCCTTCTCCTCCCGATCGTTCTTGAGGCAGACCGCTTCCACCTGACGTTCACGGGAACAGGTTTCACAGGCATCAACGATCGGTTTGCGACGGCCGGTGTTCAAGGAGAGCTTGTCTCCAGGCACCTCGCGTTCCTTCCCGCAGCTGCATTGGCACCACCAGTAGGCGTTGCCGGACTTCGTGCGTCGCTCCGACGCCCGCACCACGGTGAGCTGTCCATAGACCTCACCGATCCTGTTTCTGGGGGACGAGGGCATTGTGCTGGTGCTGTTTGTGTTCTGGGCAGCACTGCACAGAACGATCGGATCCATTAGAAGCACGTTGATTTCAATCAATCAACATGCTCGGCCTGTTCAACCAGCAACCTGAGGTTTGCAACGTCCTGGGTGATTCCATCACCCTGCGCCTTACCACCGAGCAAACTGACGGCAAATACAGCGTGGCTGAATTCGCCACACCCGGTGGCGTGGGACAGCCTCCCCACACCCACGCCTGGGATGAGACCTATCTGGTTCTCGAAGGCGAGCTCAACCTCAACATCAATGGTGAGACCACCGTTGTTGAGACCGGTGGCTGCTACCAGGTGAAGGCTGGTGTTGTCCACGCTCCCACTCCCAACGGCGATTTCTGTCGCTACGTGATGGTGGGTCAGCCCGGAGGAGTTGAATCCGTTTTCCAGAGCCTGAAGGCCAACGAGAAGGATCTCAATGACATGGCCAAGGTTGTTGAAATCGTGACCAAAGAAGGCGTCAACATTGCTGCCTGAACAGCAGGTATCCGTTTTTCATTCCGTTCTGACCCAATGGCATCCCGTTTCTTTCACGTTCAGCACGAGTTTCGCGCTGGCACCGCTCAGAAGTGGTTTGAAACCGTTCAGAGAGCCCTGGCCCCCGGTGGTGGTTGGGACGAAGCCGTGACCCGCAACCTTGAAGCTGGTTACTACAACCATTCCTTCAATCCCGTTGGTCTGGAAGGCCCCGCTTTCTGCATCTGGGAGGTACGTGAGGGCATCAGCGATGTTGAATTCCAGGCCTTCATCGATGGCCCCAACGGTCCTGATCTGGAGACCGGCGCTTTGCTGAACATCTGCCGTGAGATCAACGTTGAACTAGCCGGGAACACCCCTTACCCCCGCAAGTTCGCCTGATTCAGGCGGAATCCTGATCCTGCAACTCGGCGAATTTCTGGGCCATCGTCGGGTTGCGTCGGGTCAGTTTCTTGACCGAAACATCCTGCGCTTTGTCGTTGGCGAGGCGAAGGTTGCGGTCGGCTCCAAGCAGCGCATCTTTCGTCTTCTGCAGATGGTCGATCGATTTATCAATTTCATCAATGGCCGTCTGAAACCGACGGGAGGCAAGGTCATAGTTTCGGGAGAAGGCCGTCTTGAACGACTCCAGGTCGTTTTCAAAGTTGGTCACGTCAATGTTCTGAGCCTTGACCAGGGCCAGTTCTGCCTTGTACTCCAGTGACTTGAGCGCCGCGTTACGCAGCAGCGTGATGAATGGAATGAAAAATTGCGGACGGATCACATAGGTCTTGGCGAAACGGTGTGAAACGTCAACGATTCCGGAGTTGTACAACTCACTCTCGGGTTCCAGAAGTGAGACCAGCACGGCATATTCACAGGCTTTCTCACGTCGGTCCTTGTCGAGCTCCTTGAGAAAGTCCTCGTTCTTCTTTTTGGTGGCGGTGGTGTCGGCCTCATTCTTCATTTCAAACATGATTGAAATGATCTCGTTCTCGGCCTCATCGCTGTCGCGAAAGATGTAATCCCCTTTGCTGCCACTGCGGGCGTCGTTGTCTTTCTCGAAGTAAGCCCTGGGAAATGCTGCGGCCCGGATGCGATTGAACTCCGTTTCGCAGTGTTGCTCCAATGTTTCCCCCACCATCTTTGTGGAGAGACGCGCTTTCATGTCTCGCAGGCGTTCAATCGCCTGATCCCGATCGTGAATCTGCAGCTCATAACGCTCCTTCATCGACTGGCTGTCCAGCTGATGTTTGAGCTCGCTCTGGCTCAGGTTGTTGCGGAGTTCGTCCCGCTCTTTCTCGACAGCGCTCAGGGCTTCGGCCACCGCAAGCTTGGTCTGCATGCCACTGGCCTGCAACTGTGCTTTCAGATCGCGGAGCTCCCCTTCTTTCTGGAGGGTGAGCGTCTGAATCTCCTTGGCGAAGCGGGTCTCTGCCATGCGAGCGGCGGTTTCACTGGTCTCCCGCATCTGCTGCAGTTCGCTGGCCAGAAGATCCCGTTGCTTCTCCGCATTGCTCACGGCCTCCTTCACCGCCAGTTCCTGCTTGACGTCCCGGGCCCGCAACTGAGCCTCCAGCTCCTGAAGTTCCGTCTGCTTTCTGGCCATGGCCAGGTCGATGGCATTGCGTTTCTCCTGCTCCGCCAGAGCCAGCCGTTTGGCGAGTTGTTGCTCGAAGTCGCGATCACGCACCTGTTTGAGGATGTCGGCATAGCCGGCCTCATCCACCTTGAACGCCTTGCTGCAGTGCGGGCAGATGATGTCGTGCATGGCGTCTGACAAAGGTGTTGCTACCAACAGAACAATGCAGATTCTGACGAGATGACAGCACTCTCAAGCGCCTGGCCGGTCCTGTTGAAGGATCCCCACGTTTTGCTGGAAACCGTGATCATCGTGGGGATCGTGAGCGTTGCCACCATCGGTTTTGTGACCGGTCTGCGGGAGTTGGCCCACGACCTGGGCAATCTGCGCAAAGCCAAGGTTTGACGGGCTTCAGTGGCTGACCAGTGACTGCAGTTCCCTCAGGCGGTTGGCATTCACCCCAAGATCGGAATCACCAAGCCGCGAGACCGAGCGGGCCTGGATGCTGCCGTTGCTGACATCGAGCAACAGCTCAAGGTCGTCCACAAAGCCGAACAAGGCACTGCTGGCCTCGGCGTGGATGTAGTGGTTGGTCTGTTCGACCACCTCGGTGCGCGGCATCTCTTTCACGTAGGCCGCCATGGATGCGAAGTCCGTTTCCGGGCTGCTGCTGGACCAGGTCTGTCGGGCGCAGTGGGCTGGTGTGTTGCACTGGCTGAGTGTGCCGCTGTGGATACCGAGATCGGATGGCAGGGGACCAACCAGGTGAAACAGCATCAGCACAGGTGCAAACAGAGCAATCACCATGGTCATGACGTTGGAAACCTGATGTTGTGATGAGATTCCAGCATGATCCCGAAGCCACTCTGCTGATTTCGTGTGCTGATGGTGAAGGTGACCTTTGATGACAGTGTGATTGACCTGCCATGTACTGCATTGAACGTCAGGACTCCGAAGGTGAATGGATCAAGGAGATGTGCTTCAAAACAGAGTTCAAAGCCTTCGTGAACGCCCGTACCAAATCAATGGCGACCCTCCGCACATACAGGATCGTGAATCCAAGTTGGAATCATGTTGTAGCGGTTGTGGACGGTCGAACTCAACGTTGAACACCCTTGTTCAACAGGGACAGCCAGAGTGCAAACATCAGCCCGACGGGGACGATGATCACCAAAAGCTGCGCAATCACGAATTGGCGGACTTCAGGATCCAAGTCCAGTGCTCCCAGCTGATTTCAATATCATGAGTTCTCTAAACACCCTTTGAATGCCAAATCTGTCGTGGTTTCTGCTGGCTTGGGGTGTCGTAGCCGTTGGATCGCTGTGGAAATTCTGGCGAATCACCCGAAGCTGGCGGCAGCGTTCCGCTGGAATGATGGTAGACACCGAAGCCTTTCGAGCCTCTCTGGAGCGTCGTTGGAGCTCCAGCCGGCGTCGTTGATTTCAACCCCTGCGGGTCAACCGAGGACGTCTGCCACGGCAGCTCTGGAGCGAGCAATTTCCTGTTGCCAAGCCAGGAGAAGATCTTTGGTCAGGGTCTGCAGTTGCTGAACATCGGTGATGGCGTTGATATCACGGCTTCTTTTTTCCAGTTCAAACTTCTGCCCGAGGGTCAGGCTGATGGGCTCCATCAAACTCATGCGGTTGAGACGAATGTATTAAGTTCATTGACTCGAGCAGTAGCAAATCAAACATTACTGGTGTTGTGTGTTCGTCGTGTGACCTTTGATTGGTTACAGAACATTGCCTGAGGCCGGCGAAATTCCACCTTTCGCCCGCTCCATCGCCAAGAATGTCAAGACTTCCAGATCAGTTGTCAAGTGCACTTTTCGTGGTCTCAACACCTGGAACTTGCTCGATCAGTCGCGTCGACTGCCGACAGCGATAAGGGAACCGCCCTCGCATTGATGGGTGTGGGATTAACGCTTTTGTTGAAGGATCTGGAATGGATGGCCCAGAACGAACGGCTTGAAACGTCCCATTCATTGTTCGAATAAGTTCTCCATCAAGGCCGCGTACAACTGTGTTTTCATGGTCGACAGGCAAATCTGCTCTTCAGGACATCCCCCAGGCCAATTTTCGTGAGCCTCGTTCACGACTCTGTACAGCAAACGCAAAGCATGGATATCCATTTCCATACAGGCAGCGGGGCCGCGATCATCAGACATGACACGTCTGTCTAATTTGCTTAAAACTAAGAATGTCGGCAATCAATTCGGGTGATGAATCACACCAAATTGACAAAAAGCTCAAATTTTCTTGGCTTGGCTCGATGGTAATGAAACGGCAACCACGAGGGCAACAGCAATATCTGCTGCAGCAATCATCAACTCACTGATCAACTCCATGGTGTCAATCCTTCTCCTGTTTTGTCACGGGGAGGTCGGAGGGTTGCATCAAGGCAAAAACTGTTGCTCCAGTCAGAACAACTGTCACCACGAGCGTGGCCACAATGGCAGTGGAATAGTCGCCCATGGATCAGAAGCTCTTTTAAGAAGCCTAGCCGGTTGTAACGGGATGTGAAGTCCGTTCTCAGGATTGTCAGGAGGCCCGGCGCAGGTCGTGCAGGGCTTCCAGTTGGTTGTACACCTGGCGCAGCTGCTGCAACAGCAGGTCTGTTCCTTCCAATTTGCTCAGATCCAGCAGCATCGTTTCGATCTGCTCCTTGCTGCGAATCAATACACGGCATTCGGCACTGCCAGGTTCATAGGTCATCTGGGGTTCAGCAGAAGGTCTTCGTTCGATGAGTTTGGCGTCTCTGGACTGTCGTGGGGCATCTGCTGCAACAAAATCTCCCCCCGATGAAACAGCGTTCTGGCGTAGTCGGTCCAGATGCCTTGACCCCAGTAGCGGAAGCAGCTTGTCTCCAGCAACAGCAGGTGCAGCAGTGCATCTCGATAGCGACGGGTCCCCGTCAGGCTTGGTTCGTTCTTGACTGCAGCATCGAACTGTTGATGGAAACGGGCGCTCAAGTCGTTCATGGGTTCGAGCACGTTCTCGTATCCAGAGACCCAGCTGAGGTTGCTGGTCCAGGACGCCCCTTCCATCGAGAAACCATCCCCCGCCGACTCCAGCCGTTGAATGGCTGATTCGACATTGTTCTGGGTGATGTCATCGCCGACGGCCTGCCAAAGCCTGTGCTGATGCACCGCCTGAATGGCTGGAAACACTTCGCTGGTGATGCCTGCAGCTTCCAGCAACTCCAGGTATTCCGTGCCGTTGATGGCCACGGTGCCATGGTTTTCCCCCTGGATGCGTTCGTTGGCCTGGCGGTAGGCGGGCGGGAATTCATTCATCATCACGCCACCGTTTTCGCCGTCGGCGATCTGGCTCACCACCGGAGGGATCGGGTGACCCGCCAGGGTTGTGCGTTCCAGCCCCATCGCCTCATAGCAAGGCTGCATCTGCCCCACGAGTTTGGTGTCAGACCCCTGGGTCTTGATCAGGGCCGTGATGCTGATGCTCTCTCCGGCACTGTTGCGCGCCATCAGCTGGTTCGGCACGTATTTCTGCTCCTGCGGCAGGGCTGTTCCGGCAAGGGTTTCAACGCTGTGCTCCTGCACCAGCAGCCAGCGGTAGCCGCACTGCTTCAAGGCCAGGATGAACTGATACAGCGTGTCGGGATGGTTGGGAAGATGCATCTCAGGCGGTGAGAAGCCCCTCACCCGCTGCAACGCGTCGTCCCCGAACAATGCTGCGAATTGGTGCTGCCACGCGGTGATCTGGAGCTTCAGATCGGGAATTGGCGTGGATGGAGCCACGGCATGGCTCCAGAAGGTTCCGAGCCACTCCACATGGCGCTGCATCTCAGGATCACAGGCGAGATAGTTCAGGGCTCCGGTGATGTCTTCACGACCCATCTGCCCCAGGCCCCAGAGCAGGTTTCCCGAGTAATCGAGCATGATCCGCGGATTGCAGCCCTGGCTGATCAGCTCCGGGACCAGATCCGCCATACGTCGATAACACTGAGCAAATGGTTCGGCATTGTGGTTATCTCCCTCCCCCGGATGCTCAACCATGTATTGAAGGTGTGAGATCAGGGTGCCATTCGCTCCAGCGGGAATCGTGGGCTGATGCATGTGCAGCGCACAGGCGAATCCCGAGCGGATGTGCTTGACATCGAGATTGCTCTGGTCGCGCCAGAGCGGTGGCTGCTGCTGCATCAGCCGCATCAGCTCCGATTCACGGCCGCAGATGAACGGAAGATCGGACATCGTGCTGAGTTGCCAAAGCTGCTCAATCCATAGCGCTGATTTGTGGCTTCAGAATGACGATGCTGCTCGATTCCGATGCTTTCGCCTTCTTATCCCCCCGGCGAACATCCACAGGCCAAAATCTGTTTCGCCTGTCTCAGCGAGATTCCTGCTGAGGCAGAAGTGTGCCGGTCCTGTGGAACACGGGTGGAGGGAATCCAGTGTCCGGAATGCTTGAGCCTTTGTCCTGAGCAGGCGCACAAATGCCGCTGTTGCGGCAGCTCGCTGATGCGGCCGCAGCAGGCTCTGGTCCATCAGCAGCCCCTGATCATCCAGGCTGATCCATTGGCAACACTGCTGCTGGAGCTGAGTCTTCATCCCCAGCGCGTCGTGGTGGAAGCTGACAAGCTCACGATCACTTCCTTTGCCTTGTTCGGGCTGACCTCCCACAGTGAGGAATTGCCCTGGGAGAAGGTGGCAGGCTTTTCGCATCGGTCTGGACTGCTCTGGGATGCAATCGCGATCGAGACCCGAGGGCAGACGTCGGCGACGATCAGTTGTCTGAACAAACGTGATGCCAGACGGATCAAGCAGGTGCTTCAGACACTGGAACGTTGAGCCCAGCCACAAAAAAGGAGGGGTTCCCAATCCCTCCTGTCAATCGACGCATACCCCTCACCGGGGTGTTCATAGTGTTACTGAAAGACCAGATTGGCGCTGTAAGTGTTGTTACCTATTCGCTGCTGATTGGTTCAGGCGACCAGTTCCGACTCCAGACCCCAGCATTCGGAGCCCTTTGACGTCAGTAGGCAAACCAATTGTTGGTCCTGACTGATCAGACGAAAGGTGCGGCCCGTGGCGTCGCTTTTGGCGCGGGCATGCCAAAAAGCATTATCGCGATTGTCGTGGCGTGCTTCGAAACTCCAGCCGTTGTCGGTGAGACCTTCAATGATGAACATGGCAGATGTGCCGGAAGCTTCACGTTCGTGGCGGCGGAAGATTTGATCTCGATCCGTGCAGATCTTTTCGGGATCGCTTCACAGGACGATGCCTTTTGGTGATCAGGCCAGCCGTTGTTCCTGTTGGCGCAGCGTTTCGTAGGCCTGCCAGAGACCTTCCACCTCGGAACAGATGGCGTTGCGATTGCAGACCCGATAGCGACCATGGCCGATGGCATCGATGGTTGACCCCTTTGAGGTGGCGCAGATGCGGCTGATGGTGTCCATCGATGGAGCGTGGCTCCTGGTGATTTACGGCGTCAGGGGGGCGTCTGTCCTGATCTGATTTGCAGATCGAAATCACTCTGCCGAGCGAATATGTTGATCCCCCGCGGAACTGCGTTATGGCGTCGAAACCGGTGCACGAGTTTCTGCGGCACCTGGGCCGGGACCCACTACTTCAGCTGAAGGTTCAGGCGGCGATCACGGCCGATGAGGTGGCGATGCTGGCCCAGGAGCTTGGTTACGCCGTAACGGGCAGTGATCTGTTGCTGCTGGATGGCCAGCATGAAGCGGGGGTCCGCGTTACGAGGGTTGATCATCCGGGGGAATATCCCGGCCGATATCACTGAAGCGGGAGGGTGAAGGGGCTTCCTCCAGGAGATCCACAGTGCTGCGGGTGAGGATGAGCCTTGGGGTCAGGATGGAGGTCGTGGTGATGGACCGATGGCGACCTATCTGGTGACAGGGGCCAACCGCGGCATTGGTCTGGCCTACTGCCAGCAGCTCCGGGCCCGTGGAGATGCGGTCATTGCTGTCTGCCGACAGGTGAGTCCTGCGCTGGAGTCGTTGGGGATTCGAGTCGAAGCCGGTATCGAACTGAGCGAGCAGTCATCGATCGCCGATCTGGTGCGGCGTCTTGAAGGTTGCTCCCTCGACGGGGTGATTCTCAACGCCGGCATCCTCCACTCCATGGGACTGGAGGATCTCGACGCGGAGGCCATTCGTCGTCAGTTCGAGGTCAATGCCTTGGCACCGTTGCTGTTGGCACGCGCTCTGGTGCCGCAGATGCCTCGAGGCAGCAAGCTGGCTCTGATGACCAGTCGCATGGGGTCGATCGACGACAACACATCCGGGGGCTCCTACGGCTACCGAATGTCGAAGGTGGCTTTGAACATCGCCGGCAAGTCGTTGGCGATCGATCTGAAGCCCCGGGGAATCGCTGTGGCGATCCTGCACCCCGGACTGGTGCGGACCGGCATGATCCGCTTCAACCCCAATGGCATTGATCCGGCGGATGCTGTTCAGGGCCTTCTGGTTCGAATCGATGCGTTGACCCTGGAGACCAGTGGCAGCTTCTGGCATGCCAACGGGCAGCTGTTGCCATGGTGAGCCGATACGAGGGGGGCTATGGGTTTTGATCCCCGTCAATGGTCTGGTCATCCGCCCCATGATTCCTCGTCGTCCAGTCGTGATCAGCGCGTGACCAGCAATGTTGAGGCGTTGCTGGCTGAGAACGATGCGCTGCGGCGAGAGCTGCAGCGGACGCGACGGGAGCTGGAGCGGTTGCGGCGGCAGCAGCGCCCTCGACCTGAACCGACGCTGAACCTGATTCGCAAGGTGCAGGTTCAGCGCTGGGGGGAGGCACTGGCCCAGCAGCCCGGCTGGAGTGAGCTTCATCAGGTTGGCCTGGAGGCCTTGATCAAGCAGCTCAATCGGCAGGCCTTCCCTGCGAATCTCAACCTGCGGCAACGGCTGGATCGGTTGGTGGCGGGTCTCGGGACAGAGCTGCTGGCGGCAGTCGCGGAGCCGGCGACATTGCCGGACCATGCTGTTCTGGCGGCCTTTGCCCTCTACGGAGTCAGAGCCAGTGAATGGCTGGACGAGGATCCGCGCCGCGTGGTGGAGGACTTACGCCAGCGCCTTCAAAGCTCCCGTCGCCCCGTTGGTGATCCCCGCGCTGATGCCCTTGCTGTGCTTGGTCTGGATCCAGGGGCATCGGCCGTGGCGATCAAGCGAGCCCATCGCCGATTGGTGAAACAGCACCATCCGGACATGGGTGGATCAGCCGAGGCGTTTCGTCGGGTGAATGAGGCCTACCAGCAGTTGATGGGCTGATGCATGAACAATGATGGGATAGCGATGGCAACGGGCTGATGCCGGTGGAATTTGGAGTGGTGTTCATCGGTGCGGGCATCGCCGTCGCCATCTGCCTGGCCGTGGCGGTGCTGTTCGAACGCTGGAAGCAGAAGCAACCGGAGCCCTGAGCGCCTCGGCGCCTGTTGACTCCGCATAATTGCGGGAACCCGGTGCTCCCCCCTTGGACAGATCAGATCGCTCTGATGCCAGACGGCGGATGATGATCTCCTCCCTGCAGAGACGGTTCAGCGAGGCGCACCAGCGCGGTGATGCCAAAGCGAAACAGGCGCTGTTTCGCGAGGCCATTTATCTCGGCATCCAACCGCAACTGTTTACCGACGAGCACTGAAGTCGTGCTGGTGTTTAAAACACTCTGGGGCTGGAATGGATCCCTCGGTTCCGCCGCCGAGCAGGCCTTCGTCCAGGGATTTGATGGTCTGGAATGCAATGTGGCTCACCCCTGCTTGCGGGGGGTTGCTGCAGCCGACGTTCAGCAGTTGCTCGAACAGCGTGGGCAGCCGCTGATTCTGGAAATCACCACCGGTGGCGACTACACCCCTGATCTGGCTGACTCTCCCAAACGGCATCTCGAACAACTCGAGGGGTTGCTGGGTCGTGCGCTGGCGATGAAGCCGCTCAAGATCAACCTGATCATCGGCAGTGACAGTTGGCCTGAGGCCGCACAGCACTGTTTCTTCGAGGCCGTTCTCGATCACATCGACGCGGTGCCCTGCGCGGTGATGCTGGAGACCCATCGCAGCCGGAGCCTGGCCAACCCCTGGGCAATGCCGTTGTGGCTGGAGCGCCATCCAAGGATGAGGCTCACGGCTGACCTGAGCCACTGGTGTTGTGTTGCCGAGCGGTTGATGACGCCTGAGCTCTCACCGGTGCAGGCCATGGCTGGACGGGTCGACCACATCCATGCACGGGTCGGTCATGCCCAGGGCCCGTCCGTCAGCCATCCCTTCGCGCCGGAGTGGACCGAAGCCTTGGAAGCGCACCGCTCCTGTTGGCAGTTTTTTCTTGATCAGAGGATGTGGTCTGATCAGCCGATCACGATCACGCCGGAGTTCGGCCCTGATGGCTACATGCCGCTGCAACCTTTCGCGGCTGAACCCGTGGCTGATGTGGACTCGATCAACGCGGACATGGTGGATTGGCTGCGCTCCACATTGATCATTCCGTCCGATCCCAACCGTTCTCGGTAGAGACCCTGCCAGTGGAGAATCCTTCGTTCCAGCCGATGGGGTGGTCCTGGTTTGAAGTCGTCTTCGTATCCCCGCTGAGCTGATTCAACCAACGCCTTGTCTTCCTCCAGAAAGGTGAGCAGTTGCCTCAGCCAGGCGTCGGCTGTGGCTGAATCCATGGCGTCGCTGCTTGCGAACAAGTGCAATTGCATCGTGCAGCGGTCGGGTCGATCGGGCATGAATTCCAGCCATGCCAACCGCCCGTCCGGCCAGACCAGAAGATGGCTCCATGGCGGCAGCCCGAAGGTGAGGAATCGACCCCCGTCCGGGTGGGGTGTCTCCAGAAGGTTGTTGTGTTGGCTGAAGCGATGGCGGT
>CAJWIC010000005.1 GCA_913040905.1 uncultured Synechococcus sp.
CCAGGGGGTCGTCGTGCTCATCCGCCTCGGCGTAGAGCATGTTGCGGAAGATCTCTGTGGTCATCACAACGATGGAAGCCTCACGATTGACGCTGAGGTCTCCGGTCATCAGACCGACGTTGTGCTCGCCGTAGGCCTCCCGGAAATCCCGCAGTTTCTGGTTGGACAACGCCTTGAGTGGCGTTGTGTAGAACACCTTCTGGCCATGGGCGAGGGCCCGATGGATGGCGTACTCCCCCACCAAGGTCTTACCGGATCCCGTGGGGGCACTCACCACAACCGAATGCCCCTGGTTCAAGGCATCGATCGCCTCCAACTGGAAGTCATCCAGCGGGAAGGAAAAAATCGTCGCTGGGTCGAGGCCGGACGCAGCCATCACGGGCCCTGAACACCCCACGAATCCTAGGGAGGTGGAGTCTGTGAAACATCTGCATGCCCTGATCGACGCCAAACAGCGGCCAGGGCACTGCCCAGCAGGCAGTGAACAACAGCTGAAATCGCACCTGGCAGGGCCGTCAGAGGACTGGTGAAGCCACCCGTTCGAGCCAGAACAACCGCCAGCCCTGAGTTCTGCATGCCCACTTCAATGCTGATGGTGCGCTGAGCCTGGCTGGAGGCACCAGCGAAGCGGGCCATCACAAAACCCAGCAGGAACCCCCCGCCATGGAGCAGCAGGCAGGCCAGCAGCAACAGCGCTCCCTGCTCCAGAAGAAGCTGACGCTGACTACCCACCACGCTGGCCACGATCAGCACGATGGCGACCACCGCCAAAGGAGGCATGGCCGGCTCCACCCGGCTCGCCAGCCTCGGCATCCCCTGCTTGAGCAGCACCCCGCAGGCCACGGGCACCAGAACCACCTGCAGCACCCGCAGCAGTAGCAACCAGCCATCCACCGGAACGTACTGGCTGGCCAGGAGTTCGGTCAGTCGTGGCGTCAGCACCACGGCCGCCACGGTGCTGACGCTGGTCATCACTACCGATAACGCCACATCGCCCTTGGCGATCAGCGTCACCACGTTGCTGGCGGTCCCACCTGGACAGCAGCCCACCAGGATCAAACCGACAGCCAGAGGAGCCGGCAACCGCAAGATCACGGCGATGGCCGCTGCCAGGCTCGGCATCACCACAAACTGGGCGACGACACCCAGACTGACGGCGCGGGGCTGTCGACTGACCCGCAGGAAATCGCGTGGCGCCAGGCCGAGGCCCATTCCCAGCATGATCAGGCCCAAGCCAATGGTGATCAGCGGCCCACGAAACCAGCTGAACAGGGGTGGGTGCACCAACGCCAGCAGGGACCCCAGCAGCGTCCAGAGCGGAAACAACGTCGTGAATCGCTCGAGGGACATCAACGGCCAGCGAAACGCCCATCCTCATCCCCGTTGACCGCCGAGACTGGGGCCATGGCTTCCCTGGATCCCACACGCCGACGGACGCTTCACTGCTGGAGCAGCGGTGATGTTCCCTGGACCCTGCAGCGCACAGGGACAGACCAGCCACCCCTGCTGGATCTGGCCAGCAACGATTACCTCGGTCTCAGCCGTCATCCGGCGGTGATCGAAGCCGCCAGTGCAGCGCTCCGCCACGAGGGAGTCGGGGCAGGCGCCTCACGCCTGGTCACCGGCACCCGCCCCCGTCATGCGCACCTGGAGGCTGATCTGGCCGACTGGCTGGGACGCAGCTGCGTGCTGCTGTTTCCCAGCGGCTTCCAGGCGAACCTCGCTGCGGTGAGTGTGCTGGCCGACCGTCACACCACAGTGCTGGCCGATCGACTGATTCACCACTCGCTGCTGGTGGGGGTACGCGCCAGCGGCGCCCGTCTGCAGCGCTTCCAGCACAACGATCTGACGGATCTCGAGCGGCGGCTCGAGGCCCTCGCCGGCCAGCCGGGATCGGTCGTGGTGCTCAGCGAAAGCCTGTTCAGCATGGAGGGCACCAGCCCCGATGTGACCGCGCTGGCTGCGCTTTGTCAGCGCTTCGGGGCTGAGCTTCTGGTCGATGAAGCCCATGCCCTCGGGGTGCTGGGACCGGAGGGGCGTGGCCTTTGCTTCGGCATCGACACGGTGCGACTGATCAGCGGGACCTTCGGCAAAGCCTTCGGCAGTGGCGGTGCCTTCCTGGCCTGTGATGCTGACCTCGGCGACGCCTTGCTGCAGACCAGTGGCGCCTTCCGCTACACCACGGCATTGGCCCCACCCCTGGTGGCCGGGGCACAGGCAGCGCTGGACCTGATCCGATCCCATCCGCACTGGAGCCAACAACTTCAGCAGCGGGCGAGCCGCTGGCGGGATGCCCTGGAGGGCGACGGCTGGACACGACCTGCGGGTGTAGGTCCTGTGCTGCCCTTGCTGCTGGGCAGCAATGCCGCAGCCCTGGCCGCTCAGGCAGCTCTGGAAGACCACGGATTGCTTTGTATCGCGATCCGGCCGCCCACCGTTCCGGAAGGAACCGCTCGACTGCGGCTGGTGCTGCGACGGGACCTGCCGGATGAGACGGTGGAGCAGCTGCTCAAGGCCCTCCCCTGCCCATGAATCAGGTGATCGCCGCCCATGGCTGGGCTGGGGATGCAACGGTCTGGCGGGGCTGGCAGCGGCGGTTCGAAGCCCTGGGCTGGCACTGGGACGCTGTGGAACGGGGATATGGACAGCGGGAGCCCCATCAGCCGACCTGGACCGGGCAGCCGGGGCAACGACTCGTGATCGCCCACTCCCTGGGGATGCATCTTCTGCCGGAGAACATCCTGCGAAGGGCGGATGCAATCGTGAGCCTGGCGGGGTTTGCAGCCTTCGTTCCCGCGGGAGCCGCAGGACGGGCCCTTGCCGTGGCGCTGAAGGGCATGGCCTCCTGTCTGGGTACAGCAGATGAGTCAGGGATGCTGCGGAAATTCCTGACCCGCTGCGCCTCGCCCCTGCCGCTCTCGGCGCTACCGAGCCATGCACTGCTGCAGGGTTTGCATCCCCCAGGCCGCCGACGGCTTCAGCAGGATCTGGCGCTGCTTCAGCACTGCCGAGACCTGCCGGAAGGCTGGCCTGAGCAAGCCAGGGTTCTCGTGGTGCAGGGGGAGCAGGACGCGATCGTCTGCCCTGAGGCCCGAACGCACCTGCTGCAGGCCCTGGATGCGACCCAGACCGACCATGTTCTCCGCCCCGATCAGGGGCATGCCCTGGTGACGCCTGCGGTGCTGGATCTGGTGGTGCGCTGGGCAGGCCAGCCATGACCGATCCCTGGAGCCAACGGGTTGTGGAGCGCTTCGGTCGATCCGCGGATCGTTACGACAGCGCCGCCAAGCTTCAGCGCGCCATGGCCAGGCAGCTGGCTGAGCGCTGCCGTCGCGAGGCCATTCCCAGGGGGCTCTGGGCAGATCTCGGCAGTGGCACGGGTTTACTGGCGGATGATCTGGAACGCCTGCATCCCGGCCAGAGGGTGCTGCGCGTCGATGGCAGCGAGGCCATGCTTCGCCGCCATCAGCCATCAGCTCAAACCAGCTGTGTGGATCTGAACCAACCGCTGCCGGAGTGGAGCACAGCGCCAGTGCTGCTGAGTTCCAGTTTCGTTCTGCACTGGCTGACCGACCCAGCGCGATCCCTGCAGCACTGGTTTGAACGACTGGGCCAAGGGGGCTGGCTGATCGTCGCTGTTCCGGTAGCCGGCAGTTTCCAGCAATGGCATCAGGCCGCTGAACGGGCCGGAGTCCCCTGCACAGCCCTGCGTTTCCCAGCGACCGATCAACTGCTGGACGTCCTGCCTGGTGCGGCGGTGCGTCATCGACGGTTGCATCGCTTCAGCCGCCGCGCTCAACGGCCTCTGGAGCTGCTGCGACCGATGACCACCATCGGAGCCGGCAGCAGTCGTCATGCCTCCCTGGGATCCGGTCAGTGGCGCCGTCTTGCGCGAGCCTGGCCCGATGCGGACACACCGACCCTCACCTGGCATGTGCTGAGCCTGATGCTGAAGCGATGAACCAACCAGCTCCCCGGATCGTGGTCTGCGGCACCGACACCGATGTCGGCAAAACCGTCGTCAGTGCCTGGCTTGTGCAGGGGCTGAACGCTCACTACTGGAAGCCGGTGCAGAGCGGCCTGGAGGACGGCGGCGATCGCGGCCGGGTGCAGGCCCTGCTCAACCTCAGTCCCGACCGCCTACAGCCCGAGGCCTATGCGTTTCAACAGCCGGTGTCGCCCCATTGGGCCGCTGAGCAGGACGGCATCAGCCTCAACCCGGATGACCTGATCATTCCTCACGTCTCGGCGCCCTTGGTGGTGGAGACCGCCGGCGGCCTGATGGTGCCACTGACGCGTCACTGGCTGCAGATCGACCAACTGCAGCGTTGGGATCTGCCGATTGTGCTGGTGGCGCGCAGCGGACTCGGCACCCTGAACCACACCCTGCTGAGCCTGGAGGCCCTCAACCGTCGTCAGCTGACGGTGCTGGGGCTGATCCTCAACGGCCCGGCCCATGCCGACAACCCAGGAAGCCTCGAACAGTTCGGCGGGGTCCCGGTCCTCGCTCACCTGCCGCCCCTGGCCCCTCTGTCGGCGGAGTCCCTCGCCGGGGAATGGCGTCGTCAGGATCTGAGTTCTAAGTTCCAGACACTGCTCGGCACCCAGCAGCCATGAAGCCACCCCAATCGTTGATCAGCCTGGTGCTGGTCATCCTCTGCGGAGGGATTCTGATGCTGTTCACCGATGTTGAACTGCTGCTGGTGCGCTGGGTCAACTGCGGCCCCATCGCGACAGAGGCCCAGAAAAACAGTCAGGTCTGCCGCTGATCAGCCGAGGGACTTCGACCGCAGCGGACAGGTTCCCAACCGGATCGAGACCTGACGAACGGCCTGGGAGAGCGGCCAGCCCTGACGCAGCTGTGCGTGGATCTGATCGATCTGCAGGGGTGACCACCCCCGCATTTCCAGAAACACTCGAATGGAGGGCCAACCGCCCTCCGCGAACACTTCGCTGCGCTGGCCATCGAGCCCTGACGCCTCGGGGCCAGCACCCGCAGCAGGGACAAAGCGTTTCGACAACCTTCGAGATCGCGTCGTGGCCATGGGATGGCGCAGCGGTTCCGAGATTCAATATGACAAAAGACGTCCAGGCCGCCATGAGAACAACGGCTGATCAGTCACGACATCCAAACCTCTGGCCGCCGTTCACGCAGATCGCCTCAGCACCGCTGCCGCAGCGGGTCGTTGCCGGTGAAGGAGCCCTGCTGCTGCGCGAGAAGGGCATTCCCCTGATTGACGCCATCAGCAGCTGGTGGGTGACGCTGCATGGCCACGGTCACCCGGTGATGGCCAAGGCTATTGCCGATCAGGCGGCCCGCCTTGAACAGGTGATCTTTGCCGATTTCACCCATGAGCCAGCGGAACGTCTGGGCGAACGACTCAGCCGGATCACGGGGCTCGATCGCTTGTTTTTCTCCGACAACGGCTCCACCGCTGTGGAGGTGGCACTGAAGATCGCCTGTCAGTGGTGGGTGAACCGCGGCGAACCACGGCACCAGATCGTGGCCTTCGACGGGGCGTATCACGGCGACACCTTCGGGGCCATGGCCGTGGGCGAACGCAACCTGTTCAGCGAACCCTTCGAGAACAAGCTCTTCCCCGTCGCCCGCTGTCCCTGGCCTGCCACCTGGTGGAATGACCCGGAGGTGGACGCGAAGGAGCAGGCGGCCCTGGCCGTGCTGGAGACCACGCTGCAGCAACCGACCGCTGCGGTGATCCTGGAGCCGTTGCTGCAGGGTGCCGGCGGGATGGCGATGGTGCGCGGCAGCTTCCTCAGACAAGTGGAGGCACTGGTGCGGCAATCGGGCGCACTGCTGATCGCCGATGAGGTCCTGACTGGCTTCGGGCGATGCGGTGACTGGTTCGCCTGCAAGCGCGCCGGGATCGAGCCGGATCTGATGGCGCTCTCCAAAGGCCTGACCGGCGGTTGTCTGCCCATGGGCGTGACCATGGCCAGCGAACGGATCTTCTCAGCCTTCGTTGGCGCAGACCCGAGCCTGACCCTCTGGCACGGCCACAGTTTCACCGCCAATCCGCTGGGATGCGCGGCGGCCAACGCCAGCCTTGATCTGCTGCAGCAGAACCCCGAGCAGTTCCTGGACTTCGAAGCACGGCATCGTCCCCATCTCAACCAACTGCAGAGCCATCCCAAGGTGAAGCACTGCCGTCTGACCGGCACCGTGGCGGCCTTCGACCTGAACGTCAGCGGCGATGCCGGCTATCTCAACCCCGCCGGGCCAACCATCAAACGGATCGCCCTTGAGCATGGAGTCTTCCTGCGGCCCCTGGGGCAGGTGGTGTATCTGCTGCCACCGCTGTGCATCAGCGACGATCAGCTCACGCAGTGCTACCGCGCCATCACAGCGGCTTTGGATCAGATCTGACAGCTCATGGGCCGGCCTGAATGGCTGCCGTCACATCGGCACGGGAGAGGCCATAGGGCAGCGAACAGCGACGTTCGTCTGCACCGGGCTGCCGCCAGATCACCACGACATCTTCACGCTCCAGCCGGATCTCGGCGGCCCAGTCGGGTTGGATGAGGGCCCAACGGCAGGGATCACCATCGATCCGCTCAGCGTTAAGGCTGCAGAGCCAGTCCTCCAGCGCCCTCAGGGAATGCTGATTCAACGGAGTGTTCGATGGAGGCTGAGGAGACATCGGACAACCATTCGGGTGACACCTGCCAGGCTCGTCCCTGAACTCCTGCGACTCCAAGCCCCACGACGAGGCTGAGCAACAGCGCCAGACCCAGCAACAGCAATGCCGTCCATTCTCCTCCCGAGAGCGCACGGCGTTCGCCGATGCCATCCCACGCATCAACGGCCTCTGGGGGCTGCTGGGCAGGAGATCGCTGCGGTTGCAGGCGCTCGTCGTACAGGCGACGACGTTCGGGGTCCGAGAGGAACTCGTAGGACTCCTTGAGTTGCTGAAAGTGCTTGGCCGCCTCAGCTGCAGGAAGCGTGGTGGTGTCTGGATGCAGTGCCTTGCTGCGACGACGGAAGGCCTGACGAAGGCTGGCCTGAGACGCCTGGGCGGACACTCCCAAGCGCTCGTAGTGACTGAGGTCGCTCTCGGACACAAGGGACAGCCGGTCATTCATCCTAGGGAGAGCTGCCGCTGCGCCCCATGCCCGACTCCTTGCCGGGTGCCGCGTTCTGGGAGGTCCTCGGCTGGAGACCTGAGACCTCGCAGCTGGAGCAACTGAAAGCCCTTCAGGATCAGCTGCGCAGTTGGAACAGTCGGGTCAACCTGACGCGTCTGGTGGAGGGGGATGACTACTGGATCAACCAGGTGTTCGACAGCCTCTGGCCGCTGCAGGAGGAACTACGCACTCCCTATCAGAGCCGGCTTGCCATTGACGTGGGCACCGGGGGTGGCTTTCCAGGGCTCGCCGTGGCGATCGCCCTCCCCGGCACCCAGATGACCCTGCTGGATTCCGTCGGCCGCAAGACTGCGGCCGTGCAGGCCATGGTGGACGCCCTGAACCTGCGTGACCGGGTCAGCGTGCGGACGGACCGCATCGAAAGCGCCGGTCACGATCCGACGCTGCGGGGAGGATTCGATCTGGCGATGGCGCGGGCGGTGGCCGCTGCACCGGTGGTGGCGGAATACCTTGTCCCGCTGCTGCAACCCAAGGGAAGCGCCCTGCTGTATCGAGGCCAGTGGGGCGAGGCGGATCAACGGCAGCTGAAACGGGCTCTGCTGCCTCTCAAAGCGCAACTGAGCTCCAGCCAGCACTGCCAGCTGCCAGCTGACCGTGGCGTCCGCCACCTGATCAGGGTCCAACCGGTCAGCCCCTGTCCGCGGCAGTTTCCACGCGCTGTCGGTGTTCCCAGCCGGCAACCACTGGGGGACTGATCAGACGCTGCTCAGACGCATCTGCCCCTCCCCCGCCAGCCTGGTTTTCAACCCGCGCAGGATGCCAGGGATCTGCTGCCGCCATGGACTGGCTTGCAGCACCGCATCCAGCTCCGTGATCGAGACCCGCTCATCGAAGGCATCGGCATTGGCTCCGGCAAACCAATGCCCCCCACTGCCCAGCAACCGGTAGCGGGCCCGGGCGTAACTCTCGAGATCCCAGGCCTCCAGAAGGTTGTGCAGCCAGAGCAGCACAGGAAGGTTGATCTCTCCAGGTGTGTCCTGCCAGCGGGGAAGTCCGATCCGCCAGCTGTTCAACCAGGCCTCGCCCAAAGCATCGGCTGCAGCCTGTTGCAGGCGTGCATGCACCGGCTCGATCAGCGCATCGGCATCCACCAGCCGAGCAACGGCCTCGAGATGCAGATCCAGATCCGACGGTCGAGCCGCCCCGACGCTGATGGTGTGCACCCGGGGGTCACGCAGACAGAAGAGATCGTTGAAGACGATGGGATGCAACGGATCACACAGCTCCAGCAGACGCTGAGAGGGTGTGTGGAGATGGCCGCCCTTGTCGGTGGGACTGATGATGAACACCCCCATGTCCTGCTTTCGGGCTGCATCCAACGCAGGGGTGTTGTCCTGGCGGATGTAATACCAATGGACGTTCATGTAGTCGAACGCTCCGCTGTCGCAGCTGGCGACAATCACATCCGTCGGCCCATGGGTGGAGAACCCCACATGACCGATGCGTCCATCGGCCTGCCATCGACGGACCACGTCCATGCAGCCCCCGGGACGCAGGGTCTGCTCCAGATGCTCCGGCAGGTTGATGCCGTGAATGGCCAGCAGATCCAGGCGCTGACAGCCGAGCCGCTCGAAGCTGAGGGCCAGCTCATCCTCAAAGGCATCCGGGTCCTCCCGAGGTGGCACCTTGCTCTGCAGGATCCGCGTCGGGTCCGGCGTTGTTGTGATGGCCCACCCCAGCTGCCGCTCAGAGCTGCCGTAGTGACGGGCGGTTTCGACGTGATGAAAACCCAGATCCGTGGCGCGCTGCAGTGTGGCCTGCAGGTTGGACTGGGAATCAGACGTGATTTCGTCTGCCGGCAGGTCACTCCAGCTCTGCTGAAAGCGCATCCCACCGAGTGAGAGCACGGGAATCGGCAACTCCGTGCGACCGAAACGGCGGGTGAGCAGGTTGGGCATCAACCCCGTGGGCGTGGTTGCAGATCCTGGCGAATCAGATCGCTGCGCAGCGTCTCGAGCTCTTCAAAAGGCACCCAGTGGATGCAATCCACCGGACAGGTGTCGATGGCTTCCTGGATGCATTCGGTGCTGTCGCCGTCCTGGCGGATCGCTCTGGAGCGACCGAGGTGAGGCTCTACAACAAATGTATTCCCTGCGACGTGGGCGCAGTAGCGGCAGCCGATGCAGATGGATTCATCAACCCATACCGCTCGTTCGGACAGCGCTCCCCCCAGTTGTGGCTCGTATCCGTTCGGTTGGATCGGCAGATCAACCGAAGCCGAAAAGGCCAGTGAGGGATCGATCGGATTGGATTGGTTCAGGCGTCCCAGCGGGTCACCACCAACTCGATGGAACCATCCTGCTTGACCTGCTGTTCAGCCACCTGAAAACCCTCCGAGTCGCTGGCCTTGAGGACGGTATTCAGGGCGTAGCGCTGGGTCAGTTTGGAGAGGAAACGTTCGAAGGGGATGGACTGCTTCCAGAGATCAAGATCAGTCACAAGCTCGTAGGCAGCGGTCTGAGCGTTCCAGCGAAAGCCGAGGTCACCGCCATCGTCCATCGCAACAGCCAGATCAGCGGTCACTGTTTGGCCGCGGTAACCGCGCACAGGTTGTGATCCCTGATCCGGTGTGTAGCCAAGATCTTCAAGGGCCTGCACGAGAGGCTCAAGTTGACGCAGTTCGGTTTTAACGGTGCTGAAGTGCGACATCAGTGCAGGTGGTTCGGTAAGGACTGGGACTGGACCTTGGTTTGCTGGAAGGCCTCGGCGGTCGATTCCCGTCGTTCAACCGTTCCGAGGGCAGATTCCAGGCGCTCAGTGAGCTGCTGACACGCCTCACCGGACACACCTTCCACCAGCTCCTCGACGCGACCATCGGGTCGAATCGTGAAACGAATGGTGCGTTGAGGCATCCAACGAGAGCGTTGAGGTGCAGATGCTAGACGGGGTCTGCAGAGACCGTCGCTACGTCCGTTACAGCTTGTCGATAATCCCGAAAGCGGCGGTCAGTTCAGGAAACCTTCATCGATCAAGGTCTGCAGCCGACCAAGAATCGACGGATCTTCAAGCTGTTCAAGGGCCGTGCGCGCTTCATCTCGCACCGAAGCTTCGTCGTCGTGAAGCAGTGCAGCCACAAGCGCCTCCACCAGCTCCTGCTGCCTGGGAGCCACCAGTTGCGGGTAAAGACGTCCAAGAGCCCAGATGCAGTTGCTGCGCACCACCGGTTCGCTGTCGATGGCCAGGCTGATCAGAAGTTGGCTTGCGGCCGGATCAGCCTTCGCCGGTGAGCGACTCCCCGCCTCAGCCAGAGATCCTGGGCACCAGATCCGCACCGCCGCCACATCGGTCTGCAGCGCTCGAATCAACGGGTTGAGAATTGGAGCATCGGGGTAATTGCCAAGACTCCAGGCCGTGGCCTTACGCACGTAGGCATTGCCGTCGGACTGCAGCAGGCTCAGAAGGGACTCAACAGCCGGCGGGGACGGATTGCGACCCAGCGCATAGACGGCGCTCATCCGTTCCACCGGGCAGGGGCGACCTAATAAATCGAGAAGCAGCGGAACGGCACGGGGATCACGGTGTTCGCAGAAAATTCTCAGTCCCTGAAGACGCTGGTCATGACCCTGCTCGAGCCAGACCAGCCCTTGATCACAGGCCCGCGCAACATCCTGGGAGTCGATTTGAGACTCCTCGGGCTCTATTGCATCGAGGGGGTCGATGTCCTGTTCGGCCGCGAGTTCCTCGGCCAACAAATCCGGATCCAGGGAGAGACCGGAACTCCCCTGATCACGTTGCCGGGCGTCGCTGTCTCTCATGCTCGAATCGTAAGTCGAAGGACACCCTCCACGGCAGTTCAATCGTGGAGAATTCAACCCCCTGCGAGACGTTCATGCCCGCGCAGCGAGCCATCGAGCGGACCGTGGTGCTGCATGTCGGCATGCACAAGACGGCCTCGACCTACATCCAGAAGCGCTTACGCAAAAACCGCGGATTGCTCCGACGCCACGGCGTCTTGCTGCCTGCCCGCAGGCGGCAGGATCGCGCTTTGCTGGACGGACTCGTCAACGGCCAATGGAAACCCTGGAGGCGTTGGCTCAATCGAGCCGAGGCGAGAGGTTGCCAGCTGCTGATCTCCCATGAGGCCTTGTCCTGCGCCCTACCAAAGAAAGGAGTCGGCAAATTCGAAACCAGGGGTTGTTGGCTGGCCGAAAAGTTACGGGCGAATGGCTGGCAACTGAAGATCGTTGGCTTCATCCGCGACCAGGAGAGTTATCTCAACTCGCGCTACACCCAACTGGTCAAACGTTTGACAGTTCAAGTCGACTTCGAGTCTTACGTGACCAGGGTGATGAACGAAAACACCATCAGCGAGTGTGACCTGATGACATTGTTCGGCTGGCTCAAGAAAGCCCCAGAGATCGAAACTGTCTTTATTCCCTTCGGTTCTTCTCTGGATCGCAATGGTCGATCAATCCAGACACGACCGGACCCCTACGAACAGCTGCTTGGAGAGCTGCCCCTTCTCAAAAAAATCGCCAAACAAAGTCGTCCGGCTCGCTCAAGAAACGAGCAACCAGGGCGCCTTGGCGTCGCCCTGGCTCGAGCCATCAGCACTCACCTCGCGGAACAAGACCCAATCACCCTCCGAAAACACCAGAAAGCGCTCAGGGCGGTCATCGAACGCCATGCCAAACAGCAGCATTGGCCTGAGCAACCCTTTAACGGCCTTGATGCTGAGCTTCGACAGACCATTCGACATCGCTACGAGTGCACAAATAGGGAGTTTTGCCAAACCTTCTGGCCTTCGGTGCAATGGGATGACCTCTTTCCTGCTCAACCCGAGACGCTGCCGACGACCATCAGTCCCGAGCAGCATCGAAAGGAAACGGGCTACCTCACTGCTTTACGGAATCGGTTGATCGCCGATACGGTCAATGATCATTCAAGGGGTTGATCCACAGCATGACGCTCGCCTCTTCATCCCGTCCATTGCTCAGCCTGGAGGGCGTTGTTCGAGACGTCAGCGGCAGCAAAGAAACAACCAAGCGTTTGCTGAATGACGTCAGTTGGCAAATGCTGGACGGCGAAAGGGTAGGGATCATCTCCTCATCCATTCGTGAAGCCCATGCCTTTCTTGACTGCGCAGCAGGCGTTGTGCCTGTGCAAAAAGGTCAGGTGACGATCAACGCAAACGTGAGCTGGCCTCTGGGTGTGCGAGGTGGATTACTGAGTTCATTAACAGGTCGACAGAATGCCGCCTTCCTCCAAGGTGTCTACGGCCATGGCGGCCAGAGGAACAGAGATCTTGAGGTGATTCAAACTTTGGCTGACCTGGAAGAGGGGTTCTTCGACAAGCCACTACGGGTCTACAACAAATTCATGAGGGCAAGGTTCTATCTCGCAATAACCCTTGCGTTTGATTTCGACGTTTACATTATTCCCAAAATTTTTGCCTGGAAGTCTGATGCAACCTCGGAGCGATTACTGAGACTCCAGCAGGCATTGCGCGAGCGCACTGAAGGGAAATCCCTCATCATGGCGCATACTGATTTCAACTTTCTTCAGCAGTACTGCACCGGCGGCGTTGTTCTTCAGAACGGGAAGATCGCCTACACAGGGAGCCTTGACGCCTGCTGCAGCTGGTATTCGTCAAACGTCAAGGACTCCCCAGACGATGATGCAATTGACAACGACGTTGAAGAAGAAAGAGTTCCGGTATCAGAGACTGAAGAGGATAACGAAGGTCTCAACGCAGACCTTTGGTGATCGCTGAAGCGCAGGGAGTTGATCAGACTGACTGATGTCATCCCATGGGAGCCGGAGCCAGCATGTCTCCTGGCAACCAGATCCTGGCGCTGACGGCGACCAGCGCCAGTCCGAACAGAACAACGATCAGAGCTGGCAGAAGGGTGGTTCGGAAAAAGGACAACGGGGTCAGACAGTTCGGGTGACATTCTGCTGGGGAAGGCGGCGCAGTAGCAGCCATGAAGACACCAGGGCCACAAGACCGCCCCAACCGCTGAGCTGCTGATGCAACAGGAAACCTCCGATTCCGATCAGTCCACCGAACAAAACGCCACAGGAACAGATGAACCGGGCCACCAGCAACGACAAGCTCTCCTGAGGTTCCACCTGGAAGCGTTGCCTCAGTCGCGCCCAACCGGGACCTGGGGGCTGCACCTGCCGAATGAAGGTTTCCAGCACCGCTTCAGATTCCGGTGGGGTCATCAGCATGGCGCTGAGCCACACCACGGCTGAAACGCCGGTGATCACCACCAGACGCAGGCCATAGTCGTCAATTCTCACGAGGGGCAGCACCGATGTGAGCAAGCCGACGATGAAACCGCAGAGCATGGCCGCCAACTCTGCCGCTGCATTCACCCGCCACCAGAACCAACGCAGAACCAACACGACGCCAGGTCCGGAGCCGATGGCGATCACCAGTCGAAAAACAGTCCCGATGCTGTCGCTGATCAAGGCAGTGACCACGCCAAGCACGAGCAGCAACACCGTGGTGAGCTGACCCACCAGCACCAGTTCCCCTGAACCGGCCTTTGGGCGAATAAAGCGTTGGTACAAGTCGTGGGTGAGGTAACTGGCGCCCCAGTTCACCGAGGTGCTCACCGTGCTCATGAAGGCTGCGACCAGCGAAACCACCACCAATCCCAACGCCACCGGCGGCAATAACTGCACCGCCAATGCGGGATAGCTCAGCTCCCAGTCCCCCTGATCAGGAAGCAGCACCAATGCAGCCAGGGCCACCACCACCCAGAGCCAGCTGCGCACCAGATAATTCACGACCAGAAAAACCCAGCCCGCCAACCGCGCCTGCTGTTCATCACGGGTAGCGAGCATGCGTTGAATGAATTCCCCACCACCATCACTGCGACGGAAACTCCACCACTGAACCGCGATGTAGGCCAGAAACATCGGTACTGAGATACCCGCACCCTCCAGCCAATGCACCCCTCCGTCTTCGATGGACCAGGGAACCAGAGAAAGCAACTCCGGACGATTCATACCCTCGAGCTGCTCCAGCAGCCCCCCCATGCCCCCTGCGGCATGGAGCGCCGCCACGGCGACGGCGCCCGCTCCGAGCAATGCCAGAACCAGCTGCACCAGATCCGTCACCACAACGGCCCAGAGCCCCCCAGCCACGGTGTAGGCCAGCACCATCAGCGCCACCAGTGCCAGCAGCCAAAGGGTGTCGGGCACGCCGAACACCGCAGGGCTTCCGGAGACGATGCCCAGCGCCTCCACCACCTTGCGCAATGCCAGAAAGGCGTAGCCGATGCCGATGCAGTTCACCGGCAGAGCCAGCAGAAACGCCTTGATCCCACGCAACCAGGCTGCGGCAGCACCGCCATAACGCAGTTCGGTGAAGGCCGCATCAGTCAGCACACCGCTGCGACGCCACAGCGGTGCGAACACCACCGCCATGGCCACATGGGCCAGGCCAAAACTCCACCACTCCCAGTTCCCCGCCAGGCCGCGGCTGCCGATCAAACCAGCGACATAGAGAGGAGTATCGATGGAGAACGTCGTTGCGGCCATGGATGCACCGGCCAGCCAGCCACTGAGACGACGGCCGGCAACGAAATAGTCCTCCTCACCGCTGTTGCGACGGGCCAGCCACAGCCCCAGCACCAGCGTCAGAACCAGGTAGGCCCCGAGAAGAGCCCAGTCGATCGGCGCCATAGCCTTGAGCAGTTGGTCGCAGTGTCCCCCAGAGAGGGCAGCTCAGCTCCCCTGACGTTGACGTCGTAACTGACCGCAGGCAGCGTTCTGATCCAGGCCGCGGCTGGCTCGCAGACTCACGGCCACGCCACGACGTTCGAGCACACGCTGAAAGGTCTCAATCCGGGCACGGGTGGGGCGTTGAAACTCCTCCTCCTCGATCGGGTTGTAGGCAATCAGGTTCACGTGACTTTGAAAGCCCCCCACCCGGTCCGCCAGTTCGGCGGCGTGTTCGGGGGCATCGTTCAAACCACCCAGAAGGATGTATTCAAAACTGACACGACGACCGGTCACCGCCAGATAATGACGACAGTCGTCCAGCAAGACCTCGTAGGGATAGGCATGGGCGGTGGGGATGAGTTCCTCCCGCAGTGCCTGGTTGGGGGCATGCAGGCTGACCGCCAGGGTGAACTGGGCTCGCCCCAGGGTGGCCAGGGCCATTTCGGCAAGCTGTGGGAGGGTTTTCGGCACTCCCACGGTGCTCACCGTGATCCGCCGTTGACCGATCCCGAGATCATCATTGAGGCAGCGGATGGCATCGAGAACCGCCTGGCTGTTGAGAAGTGGTTCCCCCATCCCCATGAAGACGATGTGGGACGGGCGGCGGTCCATCACGTCCCGCACGCTGAGCACCTGATCGACGATCTCGTGGGTGCGCAGTGAGCGCTGCAGACCACCTTTGCCCGTGGCACAGAACCGGCAGGCCATTGGACAACCCACCTGGCTGGAGACGCAGACCGTGAGCCGCTGATCGGTAGGAATACCAACCGTTTCGATCGTCTCGCCGTCATCGGTGGACAACAGCAATTTGGTCGTGGCGTCTGCAGCCACTGAACGATGCAGCTCCTGCAGCCGGCCGACCTCAACCCCCTCTGCCTTCAGAGACTCCCGCCAGGACTTAGGCAGCACAGTGATATCAGCCAGGGATCGAGCTCCCTTGGCATAGAGCCAGTCGTGGAGCTGACGCCCACGAAAGGGCTTCTGCCCCTGGGCGACCGCCCAGCGCTCCAGCTCAGCCGCGCTGCGACCGAGCAACATCTGGCTCACCAGATCAACAGACCGTGGCCGAGCTTGATCTCCACCACCAGCAAGGCAATGAAACCGAGCATGGCTGCACGTCCATTGAGCTTCTCGGTGTGACCGTGGAAGCCAAACCGCGGCAAGCGACGCTGGGGGATGTCGGTGGGCTCAAGCATCGATGGTTCAGCAATGGGATAAAAGGAGGCCGTGATCAGTCATCGGACAGCAGACCTTCTTCCTGAAGCCCTTCAACAGCTTCGGCATCAACGACCTGCTCCTCCTTCAGCTCATTGTCGGCGTCCGGGCGGGCAAACGCGGCGAAGTTGCTGGTGTTGGGGTCGATGTTGTGGCGCGTACGGGTCGCTTCAAGATCCGCATCACTGGGATCATCCAGAACAGCGGTGGAGCTGGCGGCCGGCGGCATCTCCACCGTGTAGTCGGGACGGAGGTTCTGCATACGGCGGTAGCCAGCCGGATCCTCCGACAGGATGTCCGGGTGAGGACCAGCCTCCTTCTGGAGCTCCTCTTCGAAGCCGCTGAAGCCGGTACCGGCAGGGATCAGGCGACCGATGATCACGTTCTCCTTGAGACCCCGCAGCCAGTCACTCTTGCCTTCAATGGCTGCCTCAGTCAGCACACGAGTGGTCTCCTGGAAGGAGGCGGCTGAGATGAAGCTGTCGGTGTTCAGCGAGGCCTTGGTGATGCCGAGAAGAACGGGCGTGAACTCCGCAGGAGCACCACCGGTGATCGACATGGCCTGGTTGGTGTCCTCCACCTGACGCAGTTCGATCAGCTCGCCGGGCAGCAGGGTGGTGTCGCCAGCATCCTCAACACGAACCTTGCTGGTCATCTGGCGGACGATCACTTCAATGTGCTTGTCGTCAATCGACACGCCCTGGGATTTGTAAACGTTCTGCACCTCCGCCACCAGGCGGTGCTGCAGATTGGCGATCGCCTCCTGAGCGGCCTCCATCAGTGGCTTGCGGCTGCGGAGATCTTCAAAGAAGCACTCCAGAAGCTCGTGGGGGTTGATCGGACCATCGGTCAGCAGCTCACCGGCCGTGACCTGCTGGCCATCGCTGACCATCACATTGCGACCCAGAAGAATCGGGTATTCACCGATGGCGTCATCAGCCTCGATCACCGTCACTGTGAGCGACTCATCGTCCTCTCCCTGCTTGATCTCCACCGTGCCGGGCTTCTTGCACAGCACCGCTGACTCCCGTGGTCGACGGGCCTCAAGCAGTTCCTCGATTCGAGGTAGACCCTGAACGATGTCGCCGGTCTTCTGGCGTTCAAACACCAGAAGGGCGAGGCCATCACCCCGCTGCACCAGGTCACCGTCACGAACGTGCAGCACCGAATCCGGAGACACCATGTAGGGACGGCCCAGCCGCAGGGTCACGTTGTTGCCCTCAACACTTTCCACCTCACCGCAGCAGTTGGACGGCTCACCATCAGCAAGCAGTTCGCCATCGACGATGCGTTGACCGACGGTGACCACCGGTTTGCCGGAGGTGCTGAGGGTGGTGGTGTCCTCAGGACGCTCAACGAGCAGTCGGCGCACAGGATCAGCCTCGGAGGCTTCTGGCAGCTGCGCAACACCAGCCTGCTTGCAGAGAATCTGCGTGGTGGCGATCACATCGCCAGCTTTGACGGAGACGCCGTCTTCCACCTGCAGCTCGGTGTGGGTGGAGCCATGGCTGGAGTCAGACATGGTGTCGCGACGCACCAGGATCGACTCGAGGATCACCAGGCGCAGGCGGGAAATGGTCTTGGCCCGTTTGTCGGGAGCCTTCTCCACATCCACCGTCATCTGAGGGGTGGTGTCGAAGGTCTCAAGGATCAACTGGGTCTTGAGCAGTTCAACACCCTCAACGGACTTGATCAGTTCGTTGTCCTTGAAGGCCAGTCGCTGCGTGGCCTTGATGCCGAGGTGGGGGCCATTGGCCTGCTTGACATGGGACAACTCAGGAAGCTGAGCCTCGTTGGGGATGGTGTATTCCTCCACGGGCCGCAGCAGCAGACCTTTGCCCTCGGGCGTCTCCACGGTCTGGACATACTTCATCTCCTCGCTGCTGAGCCCCTTGGCAATCTCCTCACCGGGATTGACCATCTGGCCGTCTCCCTCGAAGCGCTCCAGGGCCTTGCTGTCGCTGCTGAGGTGGAAGTCACCGCTGCGGACAATGATCTCGCGCAGGATGTCGTTCTTCTGGGTGACGGTGACGATGCCGGCGGTCTGGCTGAAGATGTCCTTCACCACCTCGGTGCCGGCTTCAATCCACTGGCCATCGGTGATCATCAACAGGGAGATGTCCTTGTTGATCTCGTGGGTTTCCTGGGGAATCCAGAGCAGGGTGCCGCCCTTGTTGACCTCGTAGCCGTTCTTGGCGGAGCGCGCCTTTTTGATCGCCAGGCCAGGGGCAAACTTGACCAGGCCGCCGGTGCCGGTGCGGAAACGGTCATCGGCCAGCTCTGCGATCACTTCACCGGAGCCGATCTTGCTGCCGGGAATCGTGTTCAACCTGTAGCGGGTGCCGTCCTTGGCTTCCAGATTCCAGATTTCACCTGAGTGGGTGGACTCCTCGAGCAGCTTGAAATCCTTGAGGGTCATCGCCGTGGTGACGATCTGAACCTCACGGGAATCGCCGATGGAGTCGCGCAAGCGCACATCACCGCCGTATTCACTGCGCTGACTGGCCTCAGCCAGCACCTGGCCCTCGGCGACCTCCGTGTTGCCCTGAACGACGGGCTGCGCGTTGGGTGGCAGGTTGTACACATCACCAGCCAGCACCCACATCCGGCCCAGGCGCTGCGCCTTGAGGGTGATGTTGCCCTGACGGTCGGTGACCTCCCGGGGTTGAATCGCTTCCTCGTAGCGCACCTGACCGGCCAGATCGCAGATCACGTCCTTGGTGGCTTTCTCGACGCTCTTCTTGACCGCACCAGCGGCGATCTGAGCGACGGTCACATCAGCCTCAATTGTCTGACCGTTCTCGACGAACAGCAGCGAACCATTGGTGATCTCAATTCTCTGGATCTTGCCTTTTCCAGTGGGCTTGATCGTGAGGTTGAAGTCAACCTCGGCCTGCTGGGCGTTAACGCCGTGGGGCGTGCGGTACGGGCGCACCCTGGCTTTAGTGGAAAACTCCACGGTGCCAGCCACAACGGAACGCACCACACCGGTCTCGGCCGTGGACACACCACCGGTGTGGAAGGTGCGCATCGTGAGCTGAGTACCGGGCTCACCGATGGACTGGGCAGCAATGATGCCCACAGCCTCGCCGAGATCCACCAGTTCGTTGTGGGCCAGGGCCCAGCCGTAGCACTTGCGGCAAACCGAACGGTTGGCCTCACAGGTGAGAGGAGAGCGGACGCTCACCGCCGTGACACCTGCCTGTTCAATACGCTTCGACAGGGGCGGATCGATCTCGGTATCCCGCTCCGCCAGGACCTCTCCCTCGGAATTCACCACCTGGGATGCCGTGAGGCGTCCGACCAAGCGATTGCCGTAGCGGCCATCCTCAGCCTCCACCACGATGTGGCGGGTGGTGCCGCAGTCGTCTTCGCGAACGATGACGTCCTGGGCCACGTCCACCAATCGACGGGTCAGGTAACCCGAGTCAGCCGTGCGAAGGGCGGTGTCCACCAGACCTTTACGGGCGCCGTAGGAGGAGATGACGTACTCGGTGACCGTGAGGCCTTCGCGGAAGTTGGTGCGGATCGGCAGGTCAATGATCTCGCCCTGGGGGTTGGCCATCAGGCCCCGCATACCCACCAGCTGTCGCACCTGGGACATGTTTCCCCTGGCGCCGGAATTGGCCATCATCCAGACCGAATTCATCGGTGCGTTCTGGTTGAAGTTCTTCTTGACCGCATCCACCAATCGCTCGTTGGTCTCTGTCCAGGTGTCGATGACCTTGGTGTGACGCTCCACCTCCGTGATCTCACCCAGCCGGTAACGCTCCTCCGTGGCCGTGATCTGTTCTTCGGCTTCCCCAAGCAGCGCTTTTTTCGCCTCGGGGACTCGAAGGTCGTTCACGGAGATCGAAACGGCTGCCTGGGTGGCGTAGCGGAAGCCAAGGTCCTTGAGCTTGTCGGCCATCGATGAGGTGACCGCTGTTCCATGGTTCTTGTAAGCCCAGGCCACCAGCTGCTTGAGCCCCCGTTTGTCAACGATGTGATTGCGGAACGGCGGGGGCGTCTTGCTGAGCGGGCGAGAGGTGCGTTCAAGGGCAGGCGCCTTGTCCTTGGCGGCCTTGCTGGACTTGCGGGACTTACTGGATTTGGAGGAGGAGGTCATGGCTGCGCGCTGGAGAAGAGGAGAGGTCGTGCGGAAGGAGGAAAAACTCAGGCGGCGGCCACCGCGCCGATGATCGTGTGGTTCATCACTACCCGGCCCGTCGTCGTGAGGATGTAACGGCTGATCAGGGCACCGTCTTCATCAAAACGATCGCGGCGGTAGGTCCACTGCTCGATGCGGGTCCCATCGCTGAGGGTTTCGCTCTTGATCGGCTCGTCCAACTCGTCGTTGTCTTCGACCTCGCCGCTGAAACGCACCCAAACCCAGTCATGCAGACCAACGCGGGTGTCTTCGAAGGCATGAATCACATCCTCGAGGCTGGAATAGGTGCGGCTGCGATCACCGAATTCAGGCTGCTCCGCTCCCGGCTGCAGGGCAGTGAGGTAATAGGAACCGAGCACCATGTCCTGGGACGGGGTCACGATCGGCTCACCGGTCGCCGGCGACAGGATGTTGTTGCTCGCCAGCATCAGCATGCGGGCCTCGGTCTGCGCTTCGATCGCCAGGGGCACGTGGACGGCCATCTGGTCACCGTCGAAGTCGGCGTTGAAGGCCGGGCAGACCAACGGGTGAAGCTGAATGGCGCGACCATCCACAAGCTTCGGCTCAAAGGCCTGAATGCCGAGGCGGTGAAGCGTCGGGGCGCGGTTCAACATGATCGGGTGACCGTCGATCACCTCCTGCAGAACCTGCATCACCTCATCATCGGCGCGCTGGATCAGCTTCTTGGCCGCCTTAATGTTGTTGACGATGTT
>CAJWIC010000006.1 GCA_913040905.1 uncultured Synechococcus sp.
TGCTGGCCTTCTCATCGGTGTTGAACACACCGGTGGACTCGATCACCAGGTCGACACCCCACTCCTTCCAGGGGCAGTTGAGAGGATTACGGTCAGCGAAGAATTTGATCTCTTTGCCGTTCACCACCATGGTGTCGTCGGTGGTTTCGATCTTGACGCTGGGATCAAGCTTGCCCAGGATCGAGTCGTAGGTCAGCAGGTGAGCGCTGGTCTTGGGGTCGGAGGTGGAGTTCATCCCGACGATCTCCAAGCCCGTATCAGCACCACGGCTGATCCAACCCCGCATCACATTGCGACCAATTCGGCCGAATCCATTGATCGCAACGCGCAGGGTCATGGCAGGAGCGGGGTTGCCGCGTAAGGGTTTTGGCCGCCGATCATACAGAAATTGGCCAAAAATCCGAGTTTTTCCAATGGCAGCCAAACCACAAACCTGATTCGATCCGTCTCAATCCACAGGGGACGGAGGCGGTGAACTGACTTATCTTTCGTCCCTCTGACCCCGATCCTTGTCCCGTCCGCTCGAACGCCAGCACCCCGTGCACTTCATTGGCGTCGGCGGGATCGGTATGTCGGCCCTGGCCAGAATTCTGGTGGATCGTGGGCATCCGGTGAGCGGATCCGATCCACGGGATACACCAACTTCGCGGCAGCTCACGCAACTCGGCGTCACGGTCTTTCATCAGCAGACCGCGGGCACGATCGAAACACTTCTGAACGATGGCCACAGGCCGATCGTGGTGATCTCAACGGCGATTCCAGCCAGCAATCCAGAACTGAGTCGTGCCCGTGCGGCCGGACTTGACGTATGGCATCGCTCCGACCTGCTGGCTGCCCTGATCGATCAGCAACCGTCGATCGCCGTGGCCGGCAGCCATGGAAAAACCACCACCAGCACCCTGATCACCACCTTGCTGATCGAGGCCGGCGAAGATCCCACGGCCATCATCGGCGGCATCGTTCCCTGCCTTGAGAGCAATGGTCATGCAGGCCATGGCCGATTGCTGGTGGCCGAAGCCGATGAATCGGATGGGTCGTTGGTGAAATTCCGGGCCCACCTGGGCCTGATCACCAACCTCGAACTCGATCACACCGACCACTACAACGATCTCAAAGACCTGATCAGCACGATGCGTCGCTTTGCCGGCGGCTGCGCCCGGGTCCTTGCCAACAAGGATTGCCCCGTCATTCAGGAGCAACTTCAAGCCGATGCCTGGTGGTCCGTCACGGAAGCCAACGGCGTTGACTTCGCCGCTTTGCCGCTCCAACTCGACGGCGATCGCTGCCACGCCCGTTTTTACGAACAAGGCGAACCTGTCGGGGACTTCGTGCTGCCCCTGCCCGGATTGCACAACCTCAGCAACGCGGCGGGCGCCCTGGCAGCCTGCCGAATGGAGGGAATTCCCTTCGAGCGGCTGGTGAGGGGACTCACGGCTTTGAAACCCCCCGGCCGACGATTTGACTGGCGGGGCACCTGGGAAGGGCGCCACATCGTCGACGACTACGCCCACCACCCCAGTGAAGTGAAAGCCACCCTGGCCATGGCCCAACTGATGGTGAGCAGTGGTCGCAGCCCCTTGCCAACCCCGCCCCAGCGATTGTTGGCCGTGTTTCAGCCCCATCGCTACAGCCGCACCCAGGAATTCCTCGAATCCTTTGCGAACGCACTTCAGAACTGCGATTCCCTGCTGCTGGCGCCGATCTATGGCGCTGGCGAAGAGCCGTTGAACGGCGTCTGCAGCCAGACCCTGGCTGATCGGATCCATGCGCTCAAGCCGGATCTCGAGGTTGCCGTGGCTGACAACCTCGACCACCTCACCGACCTGGTCAAAACCCGCAGCCGACGTGAAGATCTGGTGCTGGCCATGGGCGCTGGGGATGTCAACGGTCTGTGGCCGCGGCTGGCGGCCTGATGCGTTCCAACGTCCCCCTGGCGGACTTCACCACCTGGCGGGTGGGCGGACCAGCCCAGTGGTTGCTGGAGCCGACGTCGGTGAACGACACCCTTGAAGCGCTGCAGTGGGCGAAGCAGAACCATCTCCCATGCCGTGTGATCGGCGCCGGCTCCAACCTGCTGATTCACGATGACGGACTGCCCGGGCTCACCCTCAGCCTGCGCAAACTGCAGGGGGCAACGGTCGACGCCAGCAGCGGTGTGGTGGAAGCCCTGGCAGGGGAACCGATCCCCACCCTGGCCCGTCGTGCTGCGCGAGCAGGACTGAAGGGTCTGGCCTGGTCCGTCGGCATTCCAGGCACCGTCGGCGGGGCCGTCGTGATGAATGCGGGGGCGCAGGGTGGCTGCACGGCGAACTGCCTGGAATCGGTGCATGTGGCCCCCCTTCAGGGAGGCGAAAGCTTCGAACTCAGCTGCGAGCAACTGGCATTTGATTACCGCCACAGCCGTCTGCAGGAAGACGATCTGGTGGTGCTGTCCGCCCGATTCCGCCTTGACCCGGGCCATGACCCTGAGGAGATCATCCGCATCACCAGCGGCAACCTCAGCCATCGCACCAGCACCCAGCCCTACACACAACCCAGCTGTGGCAGCGTGTTTCGCAATCCGGAACCCCTGAAAGCAGGCCGGCTGATCGAAGGTCTCGGCCTCAAAGGCAGCCGCATCGGTGGCGCGGAAGTCTCCACCCTCCACGCCAACTTCATCGTCAATACCGGTGCTGCCACAGCGGCTGACATCGATGAACTCATCCAACACGTCCAACAACAGGTGGAAGCTGCCCATGCCGTGCGACTCCATCCCGAAGTGAAACGCCTCGGATTCACCGAAGCCGCTTAACCTGCCGGCTCCGTCGACAGCACCATGGCAGGGTTCGGACTACCCAATTTCGGCCAGCTCACCGAAGCCTTCAAGAAGGCTCAGGAAATCCAGCAGAACGCCCAGGCTCTGCAGGATGAGCTGGACGGCATGGAAATCGAAGGCAAAAGCGCTGACGGACGAGCCAGCGTCTGGCTGTCCGGCAATCAGCAACCGCTGCGCGTGCGCTTGGATCCGGAATTGCTGAGCTCGGGTCAGGAGACCTGTGAAGCCGCCACTCTGGAAGCGCTTCAGGCGGCCTATGAGCAATCCACCGCCACGATGAAGGGTCGGATGGAGGAGCTCACCGGTGGGCTGAATCTCAACCTGCCCGGGATGGGCGGCTGAGGTCCGCACACTCCTTCAGGGCGTCCCGATAGAAGGCAAAGCGCTCCCATTCCCTGTTGATCCCGCAGCCAGGCTCCTGACGATGCAGGCAGTCGCGGAATCGACAGGGCCAGGGATCCAACTGATCGCGCAGCTCAGGAAAAAGCATTCCCAGTTCCGAAGGATCGTCCGGCAGCTCGGGTCGATTGAATCCAGGGGTATCCGCCACCCGAGCACCAGGAGCAATCGGGAACAATTCAACATGTCGTGTGGTGTGACGACCCCGCTGAAGACGCCCCGACACGGCACCGACCCGTAGCGCCAAGTGGGGCATCAGACGGTTGAGCACACTGCTTTTGCCCACCCCTGAAGGACCACAGACCACGGCCAGTTCCGTGGTCTGCAACCGCTGGCGCAGGGCTTCAATGCCTTCGCCGGTTTGGCTGGAGATCACCAGGGCCTCATACCCCCAGCCCCGCAGCCGCTGAACCAGGGCTGAACGCTGCTCCTCCTCCAACAGATCACCCTTGGTCAGCAACAACTGAACAGGCAATCCCGTGCGTTCTGCAGTCAACAGAAAACGGCTGGCCTGATCCGGATCAAATGCCGGTTGGTCGACAGCGAGCGCTATCACCACCAGCGAGACGTTGGCCACCTGGGGGCGGGTGAGCCAGCTCGTGCGGGGCGCAACCCCTGACACCACGGCACGGGCTTGAACGGGATCAATGGCCTCGACCATCACACGATCTCCGACGTGAACCGCCTCTCCCCGGTGGGTGAGGCGCGTTCGACGGGTGCAGAGCAAGCGCGATGGAGCCTGCTCAGGCGCCTGGTCCAGCTCCACCTCCAGATAGTTCGCCTGCAGCGCCACCACGATGCCGGCTGCTTCGTTCACGACAGCTCAACCGCCACAGGTGATCACCAAAGCAACCCAGGCCGCTTGCTCGTCGGTGACGTTCACCCGGTGACCTGCTTCCTTGAGCCCGGGGATCACCATCGCTTCCGGTTCGCCCCGATCGAGCTGCACCTGAAGCTGATCCCCAGCCTGCATTGACTCAAGCGCCAGTTTGCAACGAATGAAATTGACCGGACAGGGGGTGCCGCGCAGGTCCAGCGAGCGGGCCGTCGCCATCACTTCTGACCGAACAGCCGGGCAAAAAGACCGCTGTTGTGGTGGTGATGCTGCTTACCGCGGGCCGAATGATGCCCAGCCAACTCCTCAAGCAGTGTGCGTTCGGCGTCGGATACACGCGTGGGGAGCTGCACGGTCACCTGCACCTTTTGATCACCACGGGCCACCGGGTTCCCCAGTTTGGGAAAGCCTTTGTTGGCCAGAGTCAGGACGGTGCCGGGCTGGGTGCCAGGTGGAATCTCCAGGGCTGTGTTGCCATCAACGGTTTCCACCTCGATCGTGTCCCCCAGGATCGCCTGCAGATAACTGACGTTCACCGTGGAAAGGATGTTGAGACCATCCCTGCGCAGCCTGGGATGTGACTTGACCGTCAGGAAGACGTAAAGATCACCGGACGGGCCTCCCCGCGGTCCGGCATTGCCCTCACCCGAAACCCGCAGGCGTGTTCCGGTGTCCACCCCAGCCGGAATGTTGATCCGCAGTTTCTTGCGCACCTGATGGACACCCTGGCCGCCGCAGGCATTGCAGGGATCAGCGATCACCTGACCGGTTCCGCCGCAGTTGGGGCATTCCGCCACCTGGGTGAAGCTGCCGAAGGGGGTCCGGGTCGCCCGCCGCACCTGTCCGGCTCCACCACAGGTGCCGCAGGTGGTGGGACCGCTGCCCGGCTTGGCTCCGCTGCCGCCACAGGTATCGCAGGTTTCGAGATGGGGGATCTTGATCTCCTGCTCCTCACCGAAGACCGCCTGCTCAAAATCGATGGTGAGGTCGTAGCGGAGGTCATCTCCCTGCTGTGGTCCGCGACGGCTGGAGCGGCCGCCGGCAGCACCACCGGGGCCTCCAAAGCCCTGGAAGAAGGTCTCGAACAGGTCGGCAAAGCCACCCATGTCCCCCATATCAGGAGCTCCGGCCGCACCCCCCAGGCCGGCTTCTCCGAACTGGTCATAGCGGGCACGGGTCTGGGGGTCACTCAGCACCTCATAGGCGCGACCGATCTCCTTGAAGCGGTCTTCCGCTCCGGGTTCCTTGTTGATGTCCGGATGGAACTTACGCGCCTTGCTGCGGTAAGCCCGCTTCAAGGTGTCGGCATCCGCATCGCGTCCGACCCCCAGCAGGTCGTAGAAGTCCGCCATCAGGACTCCTCCGCTTCAGCAGGGGCAGCGGCGTCAGCATCCGTCGATGGACCTGGACCCATGGACACCTTCACCAGGGCATGTCGCAGCACCTTGCCATTGAGGTGGTATCCGCGCTGGAGCTCTTCGATCACCACATCTTCCGGCTGTTCGGTGCTCTCTTCGCGAAGCACCGCCTCGTGGAGGGTTGGATCGAACAACTGACCAACCACCTCCATGCGAGCCACCCCCTGCTGTTTGAGCACGTCGACCAGTTGCTTGTAGAGGCCCTGGTAACTGCGATGCAGTGCCTGGGCCTCTTCACCCTCAGGATTCAGCTGCTGTCGAGCCCGCTCGAAGTTATCCACCACCGGCAGGATCTCGCTGAGGGTGGAGCAGACCAGCTGCTGACGGATGTCGTCCTGATCCCTGCTCTGACGCTTGCGGAAGTTGTCGAAATCCGCTGCGATGCGCATGTACTGGCTCTGCAGTGTTTCGTGTTCCTGTTTCAGGCTGAGCAATTCCTGTTCCAGCTGCTGCAGACGTTCAGCCGGATCAGTCACGGAAACATCTGCGGACGCGTCCGTGGAAACCGCCTCGGGCTCTGCGGCTGCGGATGCGGGTGCCGCATCCAACGGCTCAACGCTTGGATCCTGCGCTGGAGTGGAAGCCTCGCCGCTCATGCTGACCGCTTGGGAATTGCTGCCTAGACATGTTGAAGGGCGACGCACACCTCACACAAGCTGCGGAAGCCCGCACCTCGATCGGACGCTGACCCGCCGATGCCTCTGACCCGGCCCATTCCTGTCACCACCGATGCCGCCCAGCAGCGGCTGGAGCTGGAGCTTCTGCTCAAACAGCCGGTTCCGGATCCCGAACAGCTGGAGCGATCCCTGCCGTTGCTCAACGCCCTGAACGAGATCAGTCCCGACCGCTGGCGCGACCTGCAGGCCCTGCCGATCGCGGTTGATGAGCAGCAATTGGACATCGCGATTCCCAGTCAATGGGGTGAATCGGAATGGCAGGCCCTGATCGATCAACTGCCGCAGAACGGCCGAACGATCCGTCTGCATCCAACCCTGCACGACGATCTGATCCGTGCCTTGGCGCCTGAACCATCGAAACAACCAACACCGTCAGCGCACGATCAACAACCCTCTGAAACTCCGGATCCAGCAACCAATCAAGACAATCAAGGCGAGACTGAAAGTCCTGTGTCCCTCGAGGAGGAGGCTTCGTCGTTCCTCGAAGGTTTCAGTACTGAAGGGGTGCTGGAAACGGCAGAAGACGAGGACGCAGCCCTTGCTGCGAACGCCGTTGATCTGGAATCCAACCTCAAGGACGCTAAGGCGTCACCGGTGGTTGCCCTAGTGGATCGCATCCTGCTGCAGGCCATGTCTGTGGGGGCCTCCGACATCCATGTGGAACCGCAGCAAAAAGGTTTGCGGTTGCGTTACCGCCAGGACGGCGTTCTGCAGCAATACGTTGAACCACTGCCCAGCCGGCTGATCCCAGCGGTGACCTCCCGCTTCAAGATCCTGGCGGACCTGGACATCGCCGAGCGGCGTCAGGCCCAGGACGGCAGAATCCGGCGCCGCTACCGGGACCGGGTGGTGGATTTCAGGGTGAACACCCTGCCCAGCCGTTTCGGCGAGAAAGTTTGTCTGCGGCTGCTGGATAGCAGCGCCACACAGCTGGGCCTGGACAAACTGATCTCCAATCCCACCACCCTCGAACTTGTTCGGGATCTGGGGGCCAAACCCTTCGGCATGATCCTGGTAACGGGACCCACCGGCTCAGGCAAATCCACCACCCTTTATTCGCTGCTGGCGGAACGCAACGACCCCGGAATCAACATCTCCACGGTGGAGGATCCAATCGAATACACGCTGCCGGGCATCACCCAGTGCCAGGTGAATCGCGAAAAGGGTTTCGACTTCGCCACTGCTCTGAGGGCGTTCATGCGCCAGGACCCGGATGTGCTTCTGGTGGGGGAGACCCGTGATCTTGAAACAGCCAAAACCGCCATCGAAGCTGCCCTCACCGGCCACCTGGTGCTGAGCACCCTGCATGCCAACGACGCCCCGAGCACCATCGCCCGACTGGATGAAATGGGGGTTGAAACCTTCATGGTCTCCGCAGCCCTGATCGGCATCGTCTCCCAGCGGCTGATGCGTCGGGTCTGCACGACCTGCCGTGAGGCCTATCAACCGGATGAGCGTGAGCTGGGTCGTTTCGGCCTGATGGCAGGAGCAGAAAGTGACGTGGTGTTCTACCGGGCGAAACGCCATGACGGCACCGGCAAGAGCTGCCCAAAATGCAAAGGCAGTGGTTACAAGGGCCGCGTGGGGGTCTACGAAGTGCTGCGTATGAATGAGGAGCTGGCCACAGCGGTCTCATCCGGCGCCTCCACCGATGTGATCCGTCAACTCGCACTCGAATCGGGGATGGTGACACTTTTGGGTTACAGCCTGGATCTGGTGCGAGAGGGTCACACCACGCTCGAGGAAGTCGGACGCATGATCCTCACCGACTCAGGCCTGGAATCCGAGCGCAGAGCGCGTGCCCTCAGCACAATGACCTGTAAGGGATGCGGCGCCGGTCTCCAGGAGTCCTGGCTGGAGTGTCCCTACTGCCTGACCAAACGCAACTGATGGTGGCGACATGGATCTGATGATCGAAGATCTGATGGAGCAACTGGTGGAAGGCGGTGGCAGCGATCTGCACATCGCCACCGGCCAGCCTCCCTACGGTCGCTTCAGCGGTGAGCTCCGTCCCATGCGGGACGACCCCCTCGAGGAAGAGGACTGCAACAAGTTGATCTTCTCGATGCTGAACAACAGTCAGCGCAAGACCCTGGAGCAGACCTGGGAACTGGACTGCGCCTATGGCCTGAAGGGGGTGGCGCGCTTCCGGGTCAACGTCTACCGGCAGAAGGGAAGCTATGCCGCCTGCCTTCGAGCCCTCGGCAGCAAAATCCCCAGTGTTGAAGTGCTCAACCTGCCTCCAGTCGTGCTGGAAACCAGCAAACGACCCCGGGGGCTGGTGCTGGTGACAGGCCCCACAGGCTCAGGTAAGACGACCACCCTGGCCGCACTGCTCGACCACATCAATCACACCCGCAGCGAACACATCCTCACGATTGAGGACCCGATTGAGTTCGTCTATCAAAGTGACAAGAGCCTGGTGCATCAACGCCAGCTCAATGAGGACACCCGCAGCTTCGCCAATGCCCTTCGCGCAGCTCTGCGTGAAGACCCTGATGTGATCCTAGTGGGGGAAATGCGGGATCTGGAAACCATTCAGCTGGCCGTCAGCGCTGCTGAGACCGGCCACCTTGTGTTCGGTACGTTGCACACGAGTTCGGCGGCACAGACCGTGGACCGCATGGTGGATGTGTTTCCACCGGAACAGCAGACGCAGATCCGTGTGCAGCTGTCCGGCAGCCTTGTGGCCGTCTTCTCCCAGACCCTCTGCAAGCGTCACGATCCCAAACCGGGCCAGTTCGGGCGGGTGATGGCACAGGAGATCCTGATCAACACCCCCGCCACGGCAAATCTCATCCGCGAAGGCAAAACGGCCCAGCTCTACTCACAGATTCAGACGGGAGGCGAACAAGGCATGCAGACCCTGGAAAAGGCACTGGCTGATCTCGTCAACAACGGCGATGTAACCCAGGCCGAAGCCATGGCAAAGGCCAGCAAACCGGGCGAGCTGCAACGCCTGATCGGTGATGTCTGATCAAGAGCTGAGCTGAACGATGCCGTCGTTCATTGCCACCTACGCCGGCCCCTCTGGTCAACCTCGCGATCTGAAAATCAAGGCTGGCGACTTAGCAGAGGCTCGCAAACAACTCAGACGCCGGGGAATCCGGGCCACGAACCTTCGTGCTGCAACGTCCGATCAACAGGACCGATCGAAAGACACTGGCAATGCCGAGGGGAAGGGCTTCCTCTCGATCAATCTCAACACAGCTTTCGAACAGCCTCCCGGAGTCAAAGAAAAAGCGGTGTTCGCCAGCAAACTGGCTGCTCTGGTGGATGCCGGGGTGCCGATTGTGCGCAGTCTGGATCTGATGGCAACTCAGCAGAAGCTGCCGATGTTCAAACGGGCGCTCACCAAAGTGAGCCTCGATGTGAACGAAGGCATCGCCCTTGGCAGCGCAATTCGCCAGTGGCCCAAAGTCTTCGATCAGCTCAGTGTCGCCATGGTGGAGGCCGGTGAAGCCGGTGGTGTACTGGATGAAGCGCTGAAACGTCTGGCCAAACTCCTTGAAGACAACGCCAAATTGCAGAACCAGATCAAAGGAGCTCTTGGTTATCCCGTTGCCGTCCTGGTCATCGCGATCCTTGTGTTTCTGGGGATGACCATCTTTCTGATCCCCACGTTTGCTGGAATCTTCGAAGATCTTGGAGCTGAACTACCGGCCTTTACCCAGTTACTGGTTGATCTCAGCGATCTGCTGAGATCTCCAATTGCTCTCTACATGGTGGGGGTTCTCCTGCTGGGCATCTGGCTCTTCGCTCGTTACTACTCAACCCACAAAGGACGTCGAGTGATCGACCGACTCATCCTCAAGCTGCCATTGTTCGGCGAGCTGATTCTGATGACGGCCACCGCACAGTTCTGTCGGATCTTCAGCTCGCTGACCCGTGCCGGTGTCCCGATCCTGATGTCGATGGAAATCTCCAGTCAGACCGCAGGCAACTCGATCATTTCCGACGCAATCCTGGCGTCAAGGGGAATGGTGCAGGAAGGCGTGCTGCTGAGCACATCCTTGATTCGTCAGAACGTGCTCCCCGATATGGCGTTGAACATGTTGGCCATCGGTGAAGAAACCGGCGAGATGGACAAGATGCTCAGCAAGGTCGCCGATTTCTACGAAGACGAAGTCGAAGCCATGGTGAAAGCGCTCACCTCAATGCTGGAGCCCGCGATGATCGTGGTGGTGGGCGGCATTGTTGGATCAATTCTGCTGGCCATGTATCTGCCGATGTTCAGTGTGTTCGATCAGATCCAGTGAGCTGTCTGGCAACGGATTGGCCGGCGAGCCAGCCACTGGTCCAGCAGTGCTGGAAGTTGAAGCCCCCTGTGACCCCATCCACATCCATCAACTCACCGGCCAGATGCAAACCGGGGCAGCAGCGGCTCTCCATGGTGGCCAAGTTGATTTCACCCAGATCCACACCCCCCGCAGTGACGAATTCCTCTCCAAAGGGACCGCGACCTTTCACGGGATAACAGCATTGCTGCAGCTGATCGAACAGGCCCTTCTCAACCTTGGCTGGACAGTCAGCCCAACGCTGATCAGCAGCAACACCAACCACCTCCAACATCGAGACCCAGAGTCGTCGTGGCAACTGAGCAGCCAGTGGTCGTGATGCAGTCAGGGTGCGCCGAGCAGCCTGGATTCGTTGGTCTCGCAACGCTGCCAGGAGATCCGCCTGTGAAACACCACCGCACCAGCTCACGGTCAACATCGCGCGATAGCGCGATGCCTGAAGTGCCCTAGCGGCAAAGGCCGTGAGCCGCAGCGTCGCCGGTCCACTCAGACCCCAATGGGTGATCAGCACGCGACCAACCTGACGGAAGCGCTCCTCTCCCACCACAAGCGTGAGCGCAACGTCGTCAAGGGCGATGCCAGCGCAACCCCGCAACTGGGGAGCATCCAACGTCAGCGAAAACAGTGAGGGGACAGGGGGGATCAGCCGATGGCCCAGCTGGGCTGCCAACCGGCGTCCGCTGGGATGACCACCCGTGGCCAACAGGACACGATGGGCATAAAACCGTTCACCACCGCGACAGGACGCCACAAATCCAGCGCTGAGATCACCGGTCAGTGACTGAACAGGAGCACTGGTGATCAGCCGAACCCCGCACCTTTTGGCGGCCTGCCGCAAGCAGTCCACCACCGCCGATGAGCGATTGGCCTGAGGAAACATCCGACCATCGGTCTCCTCCACCAGATCCAGGCCGTGATCTGCGAACCATGCAACGGCATCACCACTGGCAAAGCGGCTGAACGGACCCCTCAGAGGCCGCTGACCCCGGGGGTAATGGCCTACCAGCTCTGCTGGATCCCAACAGGCATGGGTCACATTGCAACGACCACCGCCACTCAAACGAACCTTGGACAGCGGCTCCGTCGTCGCCTCCAGCACCAAGACGCGCTGTACACCTTTTTCTGCGGCAGTGACCGCCGCCATGAAGCCGGCAGCACCGCCACCGACCACCAACAGGTCGAACTCATCCAGCGGGTCGGAAGACAAGGGCGACGCCGTTGTTGCAGTAGCGCTTACCCGTCGGTCGGGGTCCGTCATTGAACACGTGGCCCTGGTGACCACCGCAGCGGCTGCAGTGGTATTCCGTACGGGGAATGATCAATTTGAAATCTACTTTCGTCGCAATCGCACCCTGCAAGGGCTGCCAGAAACTGGGCCAACCGGTGCCGCTGTCGAACTTCGCCTCAGACGAGAACAAAGGCTGGTCACAGCCGGCGCAGTGGTAAGTGCCGCTGCGTTTCTCGCCGTTCAGTGGACTGGTGAACGGCCGCTCGGTGCCTTCGTTGCGGAGCACGTCATAAGCCTCGGGTGACAACCTCTGACGCCACTGCTCTGCACTGAGATCCCAGCTGGCATCGGCAGCTTTCGATGCAGCCAGCACTGGCCGCGGCCACCAGCTGCTGCCGAAGGCACCGGCGATCGAAGCTAACAACAGGGAACGACGGGACAGAAAGACAGCGTTGAACGCCATTGCAACCTCAATCGGTCGACGCTGAAGGTTCTAATGGATCCATGACCGCCACCGAAACCGCTGCCTACCGCTTCAGCGTGGCGCCGATGCTGGATTGCACGGACCGACACTTTCGCGTGCTGATGCGTCAGATCAGCCGCCGTGCCCTGCTTTACTCCGAAATGGTGGTGGCCCAGGCTCTGCACCACAGCAACCGCCGCGACAAGCTGCTGGATTTCGACGCTGTCGAGCATCCGATCGCTCTGCAGGTGGGTGGAGACGATCCAGCTCTGCTGGCTGATGCCGCGCGCCTCGCCAGCGACTGGAACTACGACGAGATCAACCTCAACGTGGGCTGCCCAAGTCAGAAGGTGCAAGCCGGCAACTTCGGAGCCTGTCTGATGGCGGAACCGGACCTGGTGGCCCGCTGCGTTGAAGCCATGGCGAACGCCAGTTCGCTGCCTGTGACGGTCAAACACCGGATCGGAATCGATGATCTTGACAGCGATGAACATCTGACCGCCTTCGTGGATCGGGTGGCGAGCGCAGGAGCAAGCCGTTTTTCGGTGCATGCCCGCAAGGCCTGGCTGGAGGGTCTGGACCCGAAGCAGAACCGGACGATCCCCCCACTGCAGCACAACCGCGTGCAGGCGCTGAAACAGAGACGACCCCACCTCACCATCGAGCTGAACGGAGGACTGGAATCTCCCGAAGACTGCTTGGAGGCTCTTGTGCATTGCGATGGAGCCATGGTGGGCCGGGCCGCCTATGCCCATCCCCTGCGATGGGCCGCGATGGACAACCTCGTCTTCGGCGAATCGCCCCGAACCGTTCTGGCTTCAGATGTGGTGACTGGCCTCGTCCCCCATGCCTCCGCCCACCTCAGCCGAGGCGGTCGACTCTGGGATCTCTGTCGCCACCTCGTTCAACTGGTTGAAGGGGTGCGGGGAGCCAGACACTGGCGCCGGGAGCTGGGCGAACGCGCTCAACGGCCCGGAGCCGATCTCACAGTCTTGGAAGAGGCCGGACGGCAGTTGCGCGACGCCGGCCTCTGAAGGCATCAGCCCTCAGCACCTCCGTAACCGGAATAATCATCTCCGCCGCCGCCCCCGGAGGAGCCACGCCGGCGACGGCTGCGACCGTCGTCATAACCGCCACCAGTTTCACCTCCGCCATCGCGGGCACCGTAACTGCGGTCTTCCCAGCCACGGGCACCGGACCGACGCTCTCCGGAGTCTCCACCGCCGCCGCGATAACCACCTCCATAACCACCATCTCCACCACCACCGCGGTAACCACCGCCGCCACCTCCATAACCACCACCGCCATAACCGCCACCGCCACGGCGGGGTGCACTGCCACGGGGCTCAGCTTTGTTGATACGAAGGGGACGGCCCATCAACTCAGCACCCTGAAGCCCTTCGATCGCAGCGTCTTCAAGGGCTTCATCAGCCATCTCCACAAAAGCAAAACCGCGCTTACGGCCAGTGTCCCGCTCAAGGGGAAGGGCACAGTTCGCGACTTCGCCGAACTGGGCAAACAGTTCAATGACATCCTCCTGCTCAGCGCGGAAGGGAAGGTTGCCGACAAAAATGCTCACGTTCTGAGTGGACCGGGTACGAAAAGAGAACCGAAGAGGCTTGTGCCATCACCAGAGGAGCATGACTTGAAAAGACACGACTTCCTGCTGACTGATCAAGCGTAGACCCGGTTGAGCGATGCAGTCATCGACCAACTGCAGAATCTTTCAGTCGTTCTTGCCAAAGCATGATCTGCTCCTGAACGCGATCGAACCCGGTTCCACCCTCACTGCGACGGGCCGAGACCACCGCCCTTGGAGCAAGTGCGTCATGCAGATCGGCCTCAAAGGCAGGGTGCAACTCCTTCCATTGCTCCAGGCTGAGTTCCCGCAACAGACAGCCTTGATCGAGACAACGGCGAACAACAGCCCCAACCAATTGATAAGCCTCGCGAAAGGGAACACCACGGGCCACCAGATAATCGGCTACATCTGTGGCATTGGAAAAATCGCTTTCCACCGCCTGATTGAGACGCTCGATCCGGAACTCCAAACCCTCCTCAAACAGAATCGCCATCGCTTCAACACAGTCGCGCGTGGTCCGATAAGCATCAAACAGCGCTTCCTTATCTTCCTGAAAATCCTTGTTGTAAGCCAAGGGAAGCCCTTTGATCATTGTCAGCAGTCCCTGCAGATGACCAAAGACGCGGCCACATTTCCCCCGCACCAACTCCGGCACATCAGGGTTCTTCTTCTGCGGCATCAGGCTGCTGCCGGTGGCACAACGGTCACTCAACCGCACAAACCCGAACTCCTCCGAAGCCCAGGCGATCACCTCCTCGGCCAGACGGCTCAGATGGGCCATCACCAAGGATGCTGCTGCTGAAAATTCAACGCAGAAATCCCGATCGCTCACGGCGTCGAGACTGTTGGCATAAATCGCGTCAAAACCCAGATCTGCCGCAGTCCGGCGGCGATCGATCGGCACGGGTGTCCCTGCCAGCGCTGCAGCCCCGAGAGGACAGATGTTGACGCGACGGCGGACGTCCTCAAGACGCTCACGATCCCGTTGCAGCATCTCGATGTAGGCCAGCAGATGGTGCGCCAGACACAGCGGCTGGGCCCGCTGAAGATGGGTGTAACCGGGAATCATCGTGCTCTGGTGGCGATCCGCCTGAACCAGCAGAGCCCTCTGAAGTCGCTGCAGGTCGTGATCGATCTCATCAAGCCTGCGCCGCAACCACAGGCGCAGGTCCGTGCCCACCTGATCATTGCGGCTGCGGCCTGTGTGGAGCTTTTTCCCAACGGACCCCACCAAGGCGATCAGCCGCCGCTCCACAGCGAAGTGAACATCCTCATCAGCGAGGCCTGGATTGAAACGACCCTCAGCTGCCTCCAAGCGAATGGTTTCCAGACCATCCACCAGCTGAACAGCCTCCTCCTCTGCAATCACCCCACAGCTCGCCAGCATCCGGGCATGGGCAATGGAGCCATCCAGGTCCTCCTGAAGCAGCGTCAGATCAAATCCGATGGACGCATTGAACGCCTCGATGAAGGGATGAAGGCCCTGTTCGAAACGATCACTCCATGCGCCTGCAGCGCCACCGGTCACACCACCCGCCATGGATTGCCCTGCCAATCCCCTCAGCTTGTCAGGCGACTGATGGATGGCGACACACTCGGCAAGCTGACGGCCTCAGGAACCTTGAGGACCACCATCGACGCATCGTCCTCCAGATGGTGATCCGCACCGACGAACCGATCAAGGCGATCGAACAGATGATCCAAAATCCCCTGCGCCCCCTGACCACTGCGGCAGGCACCGTCCAGAGTTCGGATCAGGCGAGCCTCATCAAATCGGTCACCCGTCATGCCGGGAGCCTCAGTGACACCGTCGGTGTAATAGAGCAGCACATCACCGGGATCAAGTCGAACCTCCCCAAGGCCGTAGTCGGCTTCGGGCTGCAATCCAATCAGGAGACCAGCAGCATCCAAACGGCTGATGCTGCGGCGTTCAGCACGCCACAGCAGAGGGGGATTGTGAGCTGCATTGGCATACCGCAACCGTCGACTGCGGGGATCAAAATCCGAATAGAACAGCGTCACAAAACGGTGGGACTGGGCCAGGTCCTCCTGAGCCAGTTGATTCAGGTCGTGCAGGATCCGATCCGGCGGTAAACCGCTGAGCACTTCGGCGCGGAGCATGCCTCGCAGCATGGTCATCAACAGACCAGCGGGAACACCCTTACCCATCACATCACCCATCACCAGGCCCCAACGACCCCGTTCCCGACGGCGACCGATCAACTCCGGTCGGGTCGGAATGAAATCGTAGTAATCACCACCAACCTGAAAGGCCGGCCGGCAGCGAGCCGCCAGCTCAACGCCCTCGATCACCGGGCAATGATCCGGCAGCAACTGAGCCTGGATCTCGGCACCGATGCTGAGCTGACGATCCACCCGCTCATGCCGGCGTGCCTCCTGCAACATCTGGTCGTTTTCAATGGCGACACCGGCAAGATCTGCCACCAACTGAACGTGACGGCGATGAACATCGGTCCAAACCAGATCCCCTGAGGATTCAAAGATGTACAACCGACCTCGAGTTCGTCCCCGTGCATTCACGGAGGTGGCAAACAGTCCAGCCCCCGGACACAGCCGCTGCACCAGACGATCCATCGCCAGCAGCTGATCATCATCGGTGCCGAACCCTGCACCCTGACCCGGCTCAAAAGCCGCCAAGCGTTGCAGCAGGCCTTGACTGTTTGCCGCGGGAACAGCCTGCAACTGTTCCCTCCAGAGTCGACCATCGGACTGAAACGGCACCAGGATCGCCCCTTGCACCCCCACGAGACGGGCTGCAACAACCGGCACCAGTTCCAGGAACCGGTTCAGATTGGTGAAACTGCGCTGTGCGAATGCCAGCGACACCAACAGATCCTGATTGCGCCGTTGCTCACGGCTGAGACTGTCGAACAGCTGCCGCAGCGAGGCCATCGCCTGCGTGGACGGTGTCACCCCACGCATGGGAGGAGTGGAATGCCGACGAGGCGGCTTGCTGCTCAAGGCTCAGCCCCTCAGGAGCCGAAACGTAGCAACGCCTCAGCGTCCGGCCAGCAATGCTTCAACGAATTCATAGCTGTTGAAGGGTCGCAGATCCCTGATGCCTTCACCCGCACCAATGAACCGAATCGGCAGACCGGCTTCCGAAGACACCGCCAGAGCAACACCGCCACGGGCCGTGCCATCGAGCTTGGTGATCACAACCCCCGTCAGACCAGCGGCTTCGGCAAAGGCCATCGCCTGACGCAGACCGTTCTGCCCCTGACTGGCATCAAGAATCAAGAGTGATTCCACCTTGGCCTCCGGCGCAAGGCGATCAATGATCTTGCGGACCTTCTGCAATTCCTCCATCAGGTTGTGCTTCGTCTGCAAGCGACCGGCCGTATCCACGAGGAGCAAGTCGGTTCCCCGCGAACGAGCAGCACCAATGGCATCGAACACGACCGCCGCAGGGTCTGCGTTGTTGCTGGGGTTCGAAACAACCGGAACATCGCTGCGCTCTCCCCAGACCTGAACCTGCTGCACTGCAGCGGCGCGAAACGTATCCGCTGCAGCAATCAGAGCCGAATATCCACTCCGCACCGCGAGGTTGGCCAACTTGCCGAGGGTCGTGGTCTTGCCCACCCCATTCACACCAACCATCAACCAGATGTTGAGCTGATCCCGTTCAGGGGCCAGCATTTGGGCACCACTGGCTTCAATCGGGGCATCCAACAAACCGCGAAGCTGCTCCTTGAGGAAGCGGATGCCTTCAGCGGGATCCACAACCTCAACGTTCATCCGCTGCCGCAGGGCATCAAGCACCTGATCGGTGGCCTGAACGCCGGCATCGGCCCGAAGCAGCAGTGTTTCGAGATCATCCAGGACCTCGGGAGTGAGCGGATCGTCGCCCAGGTTGTCCAGCAGACCGCTGACAAATCCCTGGCGGGTTTTCTCCAGACCACGGCGGAGTCGACCCAACCAATCGATCTCCTCCAATGAGATGTCATCGACGCGACGTCCCTGGGCAGCGAGCACCTCCGCTGACCAGGTGAAGTCCTCATCAAAATCGCCAAGGATGGGTTCATCCGAGACATTGGCTGTCTCAACAGGTGACGGTGTCGGCTCCGCTTCAAGGGCTCTGGCGTCCTGGTCCTGCTGGCGTTGCTGCCGCTCAGCAGCAGCCTGTTCAAGCAGAGACAGGCCTTGACTTGGAGTAGGCGTTGGAACCGGCTCTGGTGGGCTCGTTGCTACTGGTGGATCGGGAACAACGGAGACCTGTTCAACCTCTGCAGGCTCCGGCTCCGGTGCAGGTGTCGGAAGGGGTGTTGAGTCCTGAGCCTGCTGCGCTTTGAGGCGGGCATAGGCCTCACGAGCCCAGGCCAGGGCTTCGTCCTCAGGCGATGGCGCAACTGATTCGGTCGTCGGTTCCGGTGTCGGCTCAGGGTCCGGGTGGATTGATGAGTCCTGAGACGGTTCCGGTGTGGATTCAGGTGAAGGTGTTGGCGCCGGCTGTTCGGTACCACCACGGTTGAACCAGTCGTAAACCATCAGCCCACCGCCTTGGATGCTGCGTCGTGAAAGCGTCTCAGGACACCGTTGATCATCCGACGACCCTGTTCATCGCTGTAGCGGTTGGCGAGCTCAACCGCCTCACTGAAGGCCACAGGTGCCGGAGTCCCCAGATCGCGAAGATCAACAACGGCCAGTCGCAGGATGTCTCGATCAAGACGGGGTAGCCGACTGAGCCGCCATCCCTCCATGACGGAATCCAGCTCGGAATCGATGCGATCCCGTTTGTCAAGAACGCATGAGACGCGCTCCATCGCACCACGACGAATCTGTTCCTGATCGCCCAGCATCAGCAATCGGGGCAATTCAAGACTTGCGGATAAACCATTGAGCACCTGTTCCGCCATGGTCAAACAGCTCCGCAGGTGATCACGACTTTTGGGCGTCGTAGCGGAACCATCAACCTGAAGTTCGCTGTCCAGAAGAGTCTGCTGAGCCTGCTCCAGCTCAGCAGCACTCGAATCAAGCGATTCTCGCCAATGCTGCATCAGGCTGTCCAGAGCCTGTTCCAGAACGGAATCCATGGCGAGGTCGGCCGTCGCAACTGGTTTTTGATCGGAAATCTGACCGAGCACAAGCAAGGCCAGCTCACGGGAAAGGGATCGAGTGGCCATGAATCAACTGGAAGGAGAGGCAGAGGCCCGCAACTGGGCAATCAGGCTGGAGAAACTGCGGTTCACCGGTGCTTCCCGATCATCGGGATTGACGATGCCGGCGGAAATGATGGTGCGGAAGGCCTCCTCAACACTGATGTTGAGCTCACGAACACCGTTTTCCGGTACGAGTGTGTACCAGCCCGTTGTGGGATTGGGAGCCGTCGGGATGAACACGCTCAACAACGGCTGATCGAGGTCCGAGCGCAGAGATGGCCCGACTTCTCCGGTGACAAAACCAACACTGAACAAACCCTCCCTGGGATATTCGACCAGGACAACTCGCCGAAAACGAGTCGAGTTATCCCTCAGGAACGTTTCAAGCAGCTGCTTGAGCGTTTTGTAAACCGATCCAGCGAGGGGAATACGGCTGAGGGTGCCTTCACCGAACTCCAGCAACCAGCGGCCGACGATATTGCGGGCCATGAGTCCGATCAACAGGATCCCCATCAGGGGAACAGTGAGACCCAGCGCCAGGTTGATCAGATCCTGAAGCAATGGGTTCAGGGTGATGAACGGGTTGAACTGCTTCGGAATCGAAGTCAGAAAGGCCAGAACGAAACGGCTGACAATCGTCGAAAGCCAGATGGTCGTGGCCAAAGGGATGACCACCAGAAGACCGGCGATCAAATCATTTTTCAGATCCTGCTGAAGCCTGGTGGTCAGCGGCTGATCAGGTCTGGGGTTGGACTGGACCAAGGAGCTTCTGAGCCCAGAATCAAGGATGCTTCCAACCTAACCAGCGCTCAGAGCACAGCGGCCAGGGCAAGCAGTGTGAATGAGATCGCCAGGACAACGGCACTGGCAGTACCACCAATGGCACGCTGGCGACCGGAGCGGCTCTGCTGACTCTCAAGCTTCTCGATTTGGGCGTCCATCTGAGCGATCTGGGTGTCGATCATCGTTTCAGCCGCACGCTTCTTGTCCTCCGCTGATGCATCGGATGCCAGCTGACCAGCCTGAGCGAGCTGTTCACCGAGCTGTTCCACCTCCTCGGGATTCTCACGAAAACTGCGGGCTTCCCTGACAGCCTGACGTCCCTGCTCAAGACGTTCAGCAGCCGGACCCTCAGCAGCGTCAGCTCCCAAAGAGAAAGGGACAGCCACGATCATGGCCAAAGCCAGAAGTGAGGAAATCGCACAGACCACGAGACGCAGCGGCGTGAGTCGACGTTCTGGAAGATCGACACGCGAAGCGATCAGAGCGATCAGCAACCCCATCAATCCCAGCGGCGAAAGCGCCACCAAGGGTCCGACGATCTGCGGCTTGGTTGTCTCGTCTGACCAGTCCACACCCACCAACAGAGCCACCATC
>CAJWIC010000007.1 GCA_913040905.1 uncultured Synechococcus sp.
CCTCTGGGCGACTGCCAGTGGCGACCCCACTGACCGACCCCCCGCCGCTGCCGGCGAGCCAACACCGCCCGTGGTCGAACCAGATCAGGATCGTCCTGAAGCCATTCAGCCAGGCTGATCTCGGTGCTGCTGCACACCGGCAACCAGCGCAGATCCCAGCTTCCTGGACGCTCCCGACGGAATCGCTTGCGGTGCAACGCCAGCTGACGTCCACCCCGATGGTGCGGTCGAGCCGTCCAGGTCATGAACAAGCAGCCACCAACCGTCGGGCTGCCTCTTCGAGTTCATCCGTTGGACGCACCAAGGCCATTCGCAACCAGCCCTGGCCCCCTGCTCCGAAACCGGAGCCCGGGGTGAGCGCAACGCCGGAGCGTTGCAACAACCGACGCGCGAAGGTTTCATCGCCAAGCTTCTGAAGCTCACCATCAGCCGGCAAAGGCAACCAGAGGTACATGGCCATCTCCGACGTTGAACAGGACCAGCCCCCGCTCCGCAACACCGATAAAACGCGGTCCCGGCGCTCGCGATAGACACCGTGAAGACTCCTGGGCCAATCCGCCCAACGGGAAAGGGCCTCGATCGCCCCCTGTTGCAACGCCAGCGACTGATTGAAGTCCACGACGCCCTTCACCTGACGCAAGGCAGTGATCAAGGGTTCGGCACCGATGGCGAACGCCAGGCGAAATCCCCCCAGACACCACCCCTTGGACAGGGAGAAGAATTCAATCCCCCAATCACTCCAGCCGGGACTCCGCAACAGTGATGGCGCTTCCCCCTCCAAGGCCAGATCAACGTAAGGATTGTCGTTGGCAATCACCAGCTGGTGACGGCATCCGCGGGCCATCGCCTGATCCAGCAGCTTCTGATCTCCCACCCGTGCGGTCGGGTTGTGGGGATATCCGAGAACGAACAACTTGAGCTGATCCCAGAGATCGGGGCTGATGGCATCAAGATCCGGAAGCCATTCCCGCTCCCGGGACAGGGGCAAACTGCAGATCGAGGCCCCGGCCAGCACCAGCCCGCCGCGATGGGATGGGTAGGAAGGATCGAGGAGAAGTGCGCGGTCACCAGGGTCAAGAACAGCAAGAGGAAGATGGGCCGTTCCCTCCTGGGAGCCGACCAGCAGCTGAACCTGGCGCTGGGGATCGACATCCACTCCGAACCTTCGCTGACACCAGGCTGCGACCGCCTGGTTGAACGGCGCTGTGCCCGCTTCAAGGCAGTAGGCGGAACTGGAAGGGTCAGTAACCGAAGAGGCGATGACCTGAAGAATCTCTTTCGGGGGCTGAAGATCCGTCGAGCCGAGGGAAAGATCAATCAGAGGGAGAACCCCAGATCCCCCTCGGTAGACCTGTTTGGCCTGGTCGGTCCGAGCAAAAACGCCGTTGCCGAGAGCCTCCAGTCGCCTAGAGGTTGGCATCCAGGAAAGCTTGCAGCTGGGGCTTGGCAATCGCCCCCTCATGACGGGCGACCACCTCTCCACCGCGATAAAGAATGAGGGTGGGAATGCCTTGAACCTCGTAGGCATCACGGGTCGATGGGTTGGCATCGACTTCGAGCTTGCCCACCTTCAGCCGTTCTCCGTAGGTGTCCGCCGCCCAATCCATCAAGGGCGCCATCAGTCGGCAGGGACCGCACCAGGGTGCCCAGAAGTCAACGAGAACAGTTCTTGGGGCCTGAAGCACATCCGAGTTGAACCCGGCGTCTGTGAAGTCAGCGACCAAAGCACAAGGTCATGGCTGTCTTGATCCTATGGATTGCCGGACCGGAACAGCAGGATTTCAGAGTTTGTCGATGGAACGCTTCAAGTCCTCGAGATCCGCATCCACTTCCTCCACTTTCACCTCCTTCACGGCATGGGAGTCGTCGGAGGCAGGGAGCGCCACAGCCTCGGGGCCGCCCTTGAGCTGGTTGCGGAGCGCTGCCAGCTCATCGTCGACATCGGAGCCACCCTCCAGGGCAGCGAACTGGCTTTCCAGATCAGCCCCTGCCAACTCTGCCGCGGCCTGGCCCGTGGCTTCCATGGCCTCGACCTTCTCCTCCATGCGCTCGAAGGCGGCCATGGCGGAATCCGTGCCGATGTTGCCCACGGCGCTCTGGAGCTGCTGCTGGGCCTTCGCTGCCTGAGCGCGGGCTTTGAGCATGTCCTTTTTGGTTTTGGCCTCAGCGATCTTGCCCTCAAGGGCGACGAGACTCTTCTTCAGGGTCTCGACCTGACCGTCCTGAGATTGGAGCTGCGCATTCAAGGACGTGGCGGTTTCCTGGAAGGTCTTACGCCGGGTGAGTGCTTCTCGGGCCAGGCCCTCCTCCCCCTTTTTCAGGGCCAATTCAGCCCGCTCGTACCAGGTCGTGGCCTGAGACGAGGCCTGCTCAGCCTGACTGCGAAGCCGCTTCTGACTGGCGATAGCGATCGCTACCGCCTGACGCAGCTTCACCAGATCCGCCTGCATATCAGCGACGGACTGATCAAGAATTTTGGATGGATCTTCCATGCTGCTCACCGCAGCGTTGGCGTTGGCGCGAACAAGGCGTCCCAGCCGATCGAAGAAGCCCATCGGGAATGGCAAAACCATCTCGAGACTAGCGAGTACGGCTGGAATTTCCGCACTACTCTCAAGTTCATGGCTATCGCACCGGACGGACAACGGCAGCGGCTCCGCGGCGTTGAACTGCTTCTGCAGGCCCCCCCCGCTCCGGCCTCGCCGATCAGTGACTGCCTTAATCGCCTTCGCCAGGACTGGCGGGACGACGGCAGCCTTGCCGGCCTGTGGCACGACTGGCCCTCCATCGCCGGCGAGCGTCTGGCAGCGCATTGCCGCCCGTTGTCCCTGCAGCGGGGTGTGCTGACGGTGGGGGCCAGTCACCCCCAGTGGCGCCAGGCTCTGCAATACAACAAGCCACAGCTGATCAGCGCTCTGAACAGTGGTGGTCACCCGGTGCGGGATCTGCGCATTCAGCAGCACTACACGGGCAGCGTGGCCTCCTACCCCAGTGAGGAGGACATTTGGTCCCGCCACCCCAGCCGCACCGATGTTCACGGCATGGGAACTTGTCCGCAGTGCCAGCGTCCGGCGCCGAATGGAGAAATGGCGTTATGGAGCTGCTGCGGTTTCTGCCATCGCCAACGCTTCAGCGAGGCCTGAATCAGAATCGCTCCGGTCGAGGCTCACGCCAGTCGGCATCGACCCCATCGGACATCAGCTCGGCGGCACGATCGTTCAAACGTGTCCGCTCCACCCGCCAGACGGTGTAGATCCCGAATCGACCAAGCGTCTCCGGTTGCAATCCCCGCCAGTGTTTCTGACGGATCGTGCCCTGATCAATGATCAGCAGAACCGTCGGGGAAGCTCCTGATGACTGCAACGGAACCCCACGCCAACCGCGACGCTGCTCATGGTTCAGGCGGTCCGCCAGGTTCACCAGGGCGCCGTCCGATCGCCCTTCAAACAGGATCACCTGTCCGGCATAGAAATGAACCGAGGGTTTCATTGCTCCCACCATGGCCAGTGGCTCACCGGAGCGTTGCTGATTGATCAGGGTCTGGGTCGCCTGGCGAACCGGGAGCTGCCGCAGTTGATCCGCTAATTCGGCAATGGGGATCAGCGACGCAAGGTGAAAACAGAGCAACGGCAGCTGCACCGCGAGCAGTCGGACGACGGCGGTGCGGCGCCAGGCCACCAGCCCCAGCACGACCGCCAAGCTGAACCAGCCTGCCGCGTGCCACACCAGACCACTGGCCAGAAGGTCCGCAGCCAGGGTCGGCATTTCCGGGTCGGTGATCAGAGGAACCCAGAGCGGCGCACACCAGAAGCCGACCGCCAGCAGCAGAACGACCATCAACGTGCTGGCCCAGGCCACGCCGAGCCAGCGATCCCGTCTCCCCACTGCGGCACTGATCAACAAGGCCGCAGCCGGCGTGGCCGGAAGCCAGTAGCTGGGCAGCTTGGTGGCCGCCACGGTGAACAGCAGAAACACGGCCAGCAACCAGCAACCGGCGAACTGATGCAATGACTGATCGGGCGATGTTCGCTGCCGGGGAAGACGGGCCAATCCCAGCAACAACAGCGGCGAGAACGGCATGGCCGCCACCAGCATCACGGGGCCGAAGAACCACCAGGGCTGCAGATGGTCGTTGACGACGCTGGTGAAGCGCTGAAGGTTGTGATACCCGAAGAAGCTGTCCCAGAACGGCTGGCCCTCCACCAGCAGTTCCAGGCCATACCAGGGAAGGCTGACGAGGGCCGTCAGAGCGAGTCCGGGAAGGGGTCTCAGACGTCTCCAGGGCGTGGCCAGATCGCGCCTCAGAGCGCCGAACAGCAGGAGGGTCAGCCCTGTGAGCACCACCGCGACCGGCCCTTTCGCCAGCACCGCCAGCCCCAGCACCAACCAGGCCGGCCACCAGCGGTGACGGTCGGGAGAAGCAAACCGTCGCCACTGCAACATCAGACTGATGGAGAGCAGCCCACACAGCAGTGCGTCACTCACCGCGGTGCGGCTCCAGACCAACACCAACGGTGAAAGGCCGAAACTCAAGGCTGCGGTTAAGGCAGCAGCCGCTGAATGCCGCCGGCTCGCCTGAGGCCAACGCAGCAAGGTGTCCGCCAGTACCAGCATCACCGCAACACTGGAGAGGGCCGAAGGCAACCGTGCCGACCAGCTGCCAAGGGGATCCCAGACCATCTGGCCCGGCAGGCTGTAGCCCAGAGCCATCAGCCAGTACACCAGCGGCGGCTTGTCGAAACGGGGCAGGCCGTTCACCCGGGGGGTCAGCCAGTCACCGGTTTCGGTCATGGCCCGCCCTGCGGCGGCGAACAGGGGGGGCGTTTCATCCACCACTCCGGTGGAGCCGAGTCGCCAGCAGGTGATCAGGACCCCAAGACCCAGCACCAAGGCCAATACCCCCAGATGGCGGCGGCCGGACATCACCACCACACAGCAGCTCAGGACAACCCGTCGATGTTGACATCCGCCACTGAGGACGACGACGAACGCCCCGCCAGGATCCAGTCTTCAACCCGACGGGCGAAGACGGCCTGGCTTGCATTCCTCTCCACCCAGTCGCGACAGTCGGCACGATCCAGCTCTGGAAGACGCCTCAGGGCAGAGGTCAGTGCAGCGATGTCATCAGGCTCAACAAGAAACCCCGTCTCCCCTGACTGCACCAGTTCGCCTGGACCTCCGCGGTCGTAGGCCACCACAGGCACCCCACAGGCCAACGCCTCGACCACCACATTGCCGTAGGCCTCATTCCATTTGGGCGTGTTGATCAGGGCCCGGCACCGTCCCAGTTCCTCCTGCAGATCATCGGTGGGCAGGAAGCCCCGCCACTGCAGGGTGCCGGGTGGCACCATTGCCTCCACCGCCTCCGCGTAGGCGGGATCCTCCCTCAACCCCCACACCAGCAGCTGCTCTCCCAGGGCCGCCGCTGCGGCAGCGGCATCCTCCAACCCTTTCTCCGGTGCCACGCGACCGGCCCAGCCCAATGGCCCGCGAGACTCTTGGCGGAATCGATAACGGGCCAGATCAAAGCCGTTGCCCACCACCCGCGGCGGGTCGGGAAGACTGAAATCCGCTGCCTGTCGTGCGGTGTGGAAGGCCAGTCGATGCTGATCCCAAGCCGCCAGCGCCTCGATCTGATCACGCATCACCTCAGCCACGGCTCCCATCGAGATCAGGTGAAACAGCCGATGGGGGACGTGTGGCGTGATCCACAACGGCAGCCAGTCGTAGCCGAAATTGATCACGGCATCGGCCCGCGCCCCGACCTCAAAGGCGATGTCAAGGAACCGTGGCAACAAGCCACCACGGGGGATCAACACCGGTGATTCCCCATCCAGGTGCTGCCAGCTGGGCTGATCCTCACCTTCAGCGGTCAGCAGTTCGGCCGCATCACATCCTGGTGGCAGCTGGGATCCCTCAGCGGCAATGAGACGAAGCCGGTGACCGCGATCCAACAGCCCCTTGAGCAGGGAGCTCAAGGTGAGTTCAACACCTCCGCCCCGACCACTTCCGAGCACACCGATCGGCGTGCTGACCAGGATCAGATCAAGGGGACGAGAGGTCATCCCACCGGCTGAGGCTCCCACAGACGTCGACGCTGGCTCACACACACCACTGATACCAACACCATCAACACACCGACCCACTGGAGCGCATCCAGGCGCTCACCCAGAAACCAGCCCCCCGTCGCCAGGGCGAAAACGGGCGTCAGAAATCCAAGGCTGCTGAACGTGGTGAGGTCACGACGGTTGGCGAACCAGAAGAACAGGCCGTAGGCCATGGCGCTGCCCAGCAACGTGGCATACCCCATGCGTCCCCAGTCCGCCAAGGTCCAGGCAGGGAGGGTCCAGCCGTTCTGCCATTCAGCCACCAGTAGAAGAGGACAACCACCGAGGAGCATGTGCCAGGCCGTCACCGCCACCGGATCGCTGTTGCGGGCGGCGTAGCGGATCAGCACGGTTCCCACCGCCATCGCCAGTGCGGCCAGCAGCATCCACCCCTCACCAGGCTGAAGCAACTGCAGAAATTGAGGTGGGTCCAGCAACAGCCACCAATGAGCCAGCAGATCCGCGGGCACACCGAGGCAGACGATTCCTGCCAGGCCGAGGGCCAGTCCAAGCCAGCCAACCGGGTTGATCGATTCAGCGAACAGCACCCTGGCCAGGAGTGCCACCAGCAGAGGCTGGGAATCGATCAGCACCGAACCGAGCCCTGCGCCGGTCTTCGCAAGACCAAAGGCCAACAGCCCCTGGAACAAGCAGGCATCCACAAGGGTGAACAGCAGAAACCAGGCAAGGTCCCGAGAATCCAGCAACCAGCGACGTCCACTGATCACGGCCCAGACCGTCAGAACAATGCCGGCCGGCAGCAACCGAAAGGCTGCGACAAACCAGGGACCGCCACTGGCGAGCAACGGTGCCATGGCCGTCATGGCCGTTCCCCACAACGCGAACGGAAGCACCATCAGCAACCAGAGACTTGGCGGTGCCATGGGAGAGGAGGAGGATGCTCTTTTTAAGATCCAGGGGACTGCAGTTGCGAGAGATGGTCTGGCCCTGGCGCCGCAAATCACGTCGTCGCATGGCACGAATCGTGGTGGATGGTCCGATCACCGGCAGCACCCGACAACGGGTGCTCAAGGCACTCCGTGATGTGGAAGAGAGGGAATTCCCCGCTCTGCTCCTGCGGATCGACAGCCCCGGAGGAACAGTTGGCGACAGCCAGGAGATCCATTCAGCACTGTTACGCCTGCGGGCCAAGGGGTGCCGTGTGGTGGCCAGCTTCGGCAATATCTCCGCCTCCGGTGGGGTCTACATCGGCGTGGCAGCGGAATCGATCGTGGCCAACCCCGGCACGATCACCGGCTCGATCGGAGTCATCCTGCGCGGCAATGACCTGTCACGGGTCTTCGAACGGATCGGCATCCGTTTCGACACCGTCAAGAGTGGGGTCTACAAAGACATCCTTTCCCCTGATCGCCCCCTCAGCCCAGAGGAGCGCGCTCTGCTTCAGGAACTGATCGACAGCAGCTATGGCCAGTTCGTTCGTGTGGTCGCAGAAGGGCGGTCGATGACCGAGGAGGCGGTCCGAGGCTTTGCCGACGGCCGCGTTTTCAGCGGTGAACAGGCGAAGACCCTGGGTCTGGTGGATGAACTTGGCGATGAGGATCACGCCCGACGCCTCGCCGCACGGCTGGCAGACCTTGATGAACAGACAACGCGTCCGGTCACCCTGGGACGGACCCGCAAGACGTTGATGAATCTGCTGCCGGGCTCCCAGCTGATCGCGTTGTTGCAGCAGCGCCTGAGTCTCGAGCTGATGGGCAGTGGTCAGGTGCTCTGGCTGTACCGCCCATGAACGAAGCTCCACTTCGCCTGGTGGGTCTGCGAGGGGCCACCACCTGTCCGGCCAACACCGCGACGGACATCCGCCATGCGGTCGGTGAACTGATCGATGCCCTGGTCAGCCGCAACGGGATCAAACCCAGGGACATTGTGTCTGTGACGTTTTCCGTCACCGCCGATCTCGATGCCTGTTTTCCCGCCGCCGAAGCGCGCCAGCGTGAAGGTTGGGACAGCGTGGCCCTGCTGGATTGTCAACAGATGTCCGTCCAGGGCGACCTTTGTCGCTGCATCCGCGTCCTGGCTCATGTCTGGTTGCCGCCAGACCAGACGCCGCAACACCCCTACCTCGGTGAGGCCAGTCAGCTGCGACCAGACCGATCTGGTCACAACTGACAGCTCAGCGGCCGGCCCAGAGACCACCCTTCCCGCCTTGGGTCTCAGGAGAATTTCAACAACTAAGTCTTCATGATGAAAACGTCCTTTCTGCGACAGGTGCTGACCGTCGGCACAGCAGCGGTACTGACTACCGCCAGCCAGGCGTTGCTTCCTCCCACCGCCAAGGCGCAGGGAGGGACACCCGGTCTGATGGAATTCCGCTGGGACAGCGATCGCAACTACCGAAAGCTGTACTACTTCCAGACCTCATCCATCGAGAACAATCGTTCCGAGTGGTACCTGCATCTGAGAGCCAAGGACCGCAAGACGTCGTTCATGAAATTGACGGTGACAGTGCCGGACTACTTCGACGCGAAGCTGCGCCCCGAGCGAATGGCCCTTTGTCGGACCTCCGCCGGCAGCATGACGAGCCGCACCCGTTGCCTTGAAGAAGTGCCCGCCACGATCGAGGTCAACAAGACCCAGACCGCCATTGAGGTTTACCCCGACACACCTGTTTCTGTTGAGGGTGATTACTCGCTGCGGATCAAGCTGTTCAATCCCCAGGGACAGCGGATGTATCAGCTGAATGCCCTGATCCAGGCCCCCGGAGATGTACCGATGTCCGGCTACGTCGGCAGCTGGCTGATCGATATGGACTGACTGATAAATTTGTCAGTTCTGATCGGCCGGACGCCAAACAACAGTCATGACCAAGCGCACCCTGGGTGGAACCAGCCGCAAGCGGAAGCGTGTTTCCGGTTTCCGCGTTCGCATGCGTTCCCACACCGGCCGTCGTGTAATCCGCACCCGTCGCAAGCGGGGACGGTCCCGCCTTGCCGTCTGATCGACTGAACGCTCTGCTCACTCGACAACGCCAGAGTTGATGGCACTTCCAGCCTCCATGCGCTTGAGGGGGCACCGTTGCTTCAACAGGCTGCATCGATCCGGTCGCCGTCATCACGGCGACTGGATGGTTCTGCGGGTGATCTCGGAAGACCCACGCCTGCTACGGCCGGAGTTGCGGCGACATCCGACGCGCTGCTGCCGCTGCGCCTTGGTGATCAGCAGCAAGGTGAGCAAGCGAGCTGTGCGCAGGAACCGCCTGCGACGCCTGTTGCACCATCACCTCCGTCAGCAGCTCGAACACCGGGAAGACCTGGCGGGCCGGTGGGTGCTGATCAGTCTTCGCCCGGAAGCGTCGCAAGCCGATCCATCACAGTTGCTCGAAGAATGCGACAGTCTTCTCAATTGCGCAGGCCTGGGCCAATGACCAGCATCCAAGAGGACGTTCACTACGACGGTGGCCCGGCCAGGGGTGATCTGATCTTCAATCTCCTATTGGGTGTCACGTTGATCGGATTGCCGTTCGCGATCGGAGCGATTGTCCGCGCCGTCTGGCTGCGATTCCGCATCACCAGTCGGCGCATCTCCGTCACCGGCGGGTGGATGGGCAAGGAGAAGACTCAGGTGGTCTATTCCCAGATCAAGGAGGTCCGCAGCGTTTCTCGGGGCTTCGGCGCCTGGGGCGACATGGTGCTCGTGCTGAGTGACGGCGCACGTTTGGAGATGCGTTCGGTGCCGAATTTCCGACAAACCGAGGAGTACATCCTCGAGCGCATTGCTGCGCGCTCATCCGCACCTGCCGACAAGGCGGTCGAAGGATTCGCCGCCTAAATCAGCTGTTCGTGCACACTGGCACCACAACGTCACCAACTACGGGTTCTTCAACGTGATCGGGTACATCTCCGACAACCTGCTGATCCCGATCCTGGATTTCTTCTACGGATTGGTTCCCAGTTATGGCCTGGCGATCGTGGCTCTCACGATCGTGATCCGCGTCGCTCTCTATCCCCTCAGCGCTGGATCGATCCGAAGCGCTCGGCGCATGCGCATCGCCCAGCCTGTGATCCAGAAACGGCAGGCTGAAATCAAGAGCCGCTACGCCAACAACCTGCAGAAGCAGCAGGAGGAACTTGGCAAGGTGATGAAGGAGTTCGGCAGTCCCCTGGCCGGATGTCTGCCATTGCTGGTGCAGATGCCAATTCTGTTTGCCCTGTTCGCCACGCTGCGGGGATCACCGTTCGCAGACGTTCCGTACACGATCAACCTCAAAGTTCTGCCCGCCGATCAGATCGCGGCTGTTGAACCGAAGCCGTTCAACAGTGCAAGCCATTCGATCTTCATCGCTGAAACCGATCACGTTCCTGTGATCGCAAGCCTCCCCCGCGGCACCAAGCTCGGCGTGGGCGACAGCGCAACGGTGAATCTCCATACCAAGGACGGCAGAGGGTTTGATGACGTGCTCACGGCCGTCGACAACCCCTCGAGATTTTCCCCCAACTGGTCCATCACCAAGGGCGATGACGTGGTGAGTGTCAGCGATAACGGCACCATCACCGCCCTGGCCGCTGGCGACGCCACTGTGGAAGCCAAGATTCCAGGACTGGCTGCCCGCAGCGGTTTCCTGTTCATCAAGGCTCTGGGCCAGGTGGGTTTCTACGCCGACGGAGAGATCAACTGGGATATCGCCATCCTCGTTGGAGGCTTCGGACTCACCCTGTTCCTGTCTCAGTTGCTTTCAGGGATGGGCATGCCAGCCAACCCTCAGCAGGCCACTGCCAACAAGATCACCCCCGTGATGATCACGGGAATGTTCCTGTTCTTCCCGCTTCCAGCCGGTGTTCTGCTTTACATGGTGATTGCCAACATCTTCCAGGCATTGCAGACCTTCCTGCTCACCCGAGAAGCGTTGCCAGACAATCTTCAGAAGATTCTGGATCAGCAGATGACCCAGCAGACAGTGGCCGCGACGGCCACCTCGGTGAGCTCTGGCGATTCACGACTTCCCTTTGAACCCAAAGGCGGCAAATGATTGAAGGCCTGGAGCCTGTTGCCCTTCAGGAACTCCGGGTGCTGGGTGCTCCCCGCCACTGGTCCGTGGAAGGACATCTCGATCAACTGCCGTCGTTGACCCCTGTGCGAGGTGAACTCCGTGCAGAACATCGCGGCAATGTGCTGATGGTGGAAGGAAAACTTTCCACCATCGTGACCCTGAGCTGTGACCGCTGCCTTGGCCAGTTCAACCACGAGCTCACCTGCACCAGCACCGAACTGATCTGGCTGGGTCAGGCGCCACCGACAGAAGACGATCTTCAGAACTCAGAGCACATCTCCGAGATGGAGGGCTTGGTCGAATACCTGGATCCACGGGGGGATTTCGATCCCCAGCAATGGGTGTTCGAACAACTCAACCTCCAGCTGCCGGTGGTGAATCACTGTGGTGAACACTGTCCGGGACCCCGCATCAGTCCCGAAACGGTGGTCAGGGAATCGGCTGAGCCAATTGACCCCCGATGGGCTGCCTTGCGGGGTCTGCAACAGCCATGACCGCAAGCACCAGCTGGAGTGATCAGTTGGATCTGCTGATCCGGGCGAGAACGGCTCTGATCTGGATCCGCAGCAATGAGGAAGCGCGGGTGGAAGCGCTGTTGAAGCAGACAGCGACTCGTCTGCAACACCAACTGGCCTGCTGGGATTTCATCGACGGTCTTCAAGGCGTCCTGAACGTTGAGGGGCTGGGGAGTCGTCAGCCCATGGCGGTGCTGCAATGGCTACGGGACCTGGACAGCAGCAAGCCGACCCTCCTGCTGGTCAAAGACTTCCATCGCTTCTGCGATGACCCCGGCATCGCCAGGATGCTGCGCAACCTTCAGCAAGCGCTGCGCAGCACGACCCACACATTGGTTCTCTGCAGCGGCAGCTGGTCACCTCCAACGGATCTCGAGGAGGCTCTGACCCTTCTGGATCTCCCCCTGCCGGACAACGATGAGCTACGCGGCCTGCTGAAAACCATCAGCTTCAGCAGCGGCTCCCCCCTGGAGCCCACCGTGCTTGAAGAGCTCACCCGAGCCTGCAGCGGTCTCAGTGAACAGCGGGTCCGCCAGGTCGCGGCTCGCGCCCTGGCCCGTCGCGGCCAACTTGGTGCGGCTGACCTGGAGGAGGTTCTCGAAGAAAAACGCCAGAGCATTGCTCGCAGTGAGGTGCTGGAGTTCTGCGTCACGGAGTCCGGTACGGAGGCGATTGGTGGCCTTGCGGCTCTCAAAGACTGGTTACAGCAGCGTCATCGTGCCTTTTCAGACGAAGCCCGTCGCTTCGGACTGCCCATGCCACGGGGTGTCCTGCTGGTCGGGCCGCAGGGGACCGGCAAATCCCTTACAGCCAAAGCGATTGCCCGCAGCTGGTCGATGCCCCTGCTTCGCCTGGATGTCGGTCGACTGTTCGCGGGGCTCGTCGGTGCCAGTGAAGCCCGCACCCGAGAAACGATCCAGCGAGCAGAAGCCATGGCTCCCTGTGTGCTCTGGATTGATGAGATCGACAAGGGTTTTGGCGGCGATGGCCGCAGCGACGGCGGCACGAGTCAGCGGGTGCTGGCCAGCGTGCTCACCTGGATGGCTGAAAAGCGATCGCCGGTGTTTGTTGTCGCCACGGCGAACGGTGTCGACCAGCTGCCACCCGAACTGCTGAGGAAGGGGCGCTTTGACGAGATCTTCCTGCTGGACCTTCCCTCCACGGAAGAGCGTCGCAGCATTCTCAGCCTGCACCTCAATCGACGACGTCCAGGGCTGCAGCTGCCACTGCAGACCGTGATCAGCCGATCTGATGGATTTTCAGGCGCTGAGCTGGAGCAGACCGTCATCGAAGCGATGCATCTGGCGTTCGCTGAAGGTCGGGAGCTGAATGAAACCGACCTGATCCGCGCTGCCTCCCAGCTGATCCCACTGTCCCGAACGGCACGGGAACAGCTGGAGTCCCTTCAGGCATGGGCCTCCAGCGGCCGAGCCCGACCGGCCTCCATTGCGGGACGTAACGAAGCCTGACCCCACGTAACGAACGCGGCTTCGGGTGAAGACTTGGTTCATGGCGATCCCTACGGTCCAGTCAATTGATTGCCCACCGTTGAATCGCCAGAACGACATCACCTCTCAGCTCGCCGTGGCCTGCCTCGGGGCTGGTGTGATCACCACAGTTGCCGTGGCCCAGGGGCAGAACCCGATCACAGCACTCGGCATCACCGTGTTCTCAGCCGTTGCTGCCGTGATGCTCGGACAGGTTCTCTGATCGGCCTGCCATAGGCTGCCGGCTCCTCCTCTTCAGGATCCGTGCTCGACCAGCGCCTGGTGCGTGAAAACCCCGACGTCATCGCCTCTGAATTGGGGCGTCGGGGCAAGGCCGTGGATCTCACCCGGCTACAGGTGATCGCTCAGCAGCAGCGCAAGCTGGAAGAGGAACGCAGTGGGCTGCAGGCGGAAGGAAACCGCATCGGCAAGGAGGTCGGCCAGAAGATCAAAGGGGGTGCCGACCCCAAGGGAGAAGAGGTTGCCGAACTCCGGCAGCAGGGCAACGCCATCAAGCAGAAGGTGGCTGTTCTCGAAGAAGAGGAGAAGCACCTCTCCAGCCAGTTGAAGGACCAGCTACTCACCTATCCCAACCTGCCATCACCGGATTGTCCGGATGGGAAGGACGAGTCTGACAACGTTGAACTGCGCCGCTGGGGCACCCCGCGTCAGGAGGAAGGGCTCGAGGAGCACTGGCAGATCGCCGATCGCCTCCACCTGTTCGACACGGAGCGGTCCGTCCGCATTGCCCAGAGCCGCTTCGTCACCTTGATCGGTCAGGGAGCCCGGCTGGAACGGGGACTGATCAATTTCATGCTGGACCTGCACACCAGCAAGGGCTACCGGGAAGTGCTGCCTCCGGTGCTGGTGAACAGCGCCAGCCTCACTGGATCGGGCCAGCTGCCCAAATTCGCCGATGACTGCTTCCGTTGCTCGGAGGACGACCTGTGGCTCACCCCCACCGCCGAGGTGCCGGTGACCTCACTGCATCGCGACGAGATCATCCCCGCCGATCAGCTGCCGCTCCGCTACGCGGCCTACAGCCCGTGTTTCCGCCGGGAAGCCGGCAGTTACGGACGGGACACCCGCGGGTTGATCCGACTGCATCAGTTCAACAAGGTGGAGCTCTACTGGTTCGCCCACCCCGACCGATCCGCAGAGGCCCACGCTCAGATCACCGCCGATGCGGAGGCCGTGCTTCAGGCGCTTGAGCTGCCTTACAGAGTTCTCGATCTGTGCACCGCCGACATCGGCTTCTCAGCGCAACGCACCTACGACCTCGAGGTGTGGTTGCCGGGTGCAGCGGCTTACCGGGAGATCTCAAGCTGCAGTGTCTGCGGAGATTTCCAGGCCCGGCGCTCCGCCATTCGAACCAAGGAAGGCAAAGCCACCAAACTCGTGCACACCCTCAATGGCAGTGGTCTGGCCGTCGGCCGCACCATGGCAGCCCTGCTGGAAACCGGCCAGCAATCCGATGGCAGTGTTGTGCTGCCCAAAGCGCTGGCCCCCTACGTCGGCTGTGAGCGACTCCAGCCAGAATGACCCGATTGCGCGATTGAAAGCGGCATGAATGTGTTTGCGGCCATGGCCGTTCTGGCGCTGTTGATCGTGATCCACGAAGCAGGCCATTTCCTTGCTGCCACCCTGCAGGGGATTCGCGTCAGCGGCTTTTCCATCGGCTTCGGCCCAGCGCTGATCAAACGCCAGCGGCGGGGCGTCACCTACGCGATTCGGGCGCTGCCCCTGGGCGGCTTCGTGGCCTTTCCCGATGACGACGAGGAGAGCACCATTCCGGCCGATGATCCAGATCTGCTGCGCAACCGCCCCATTCCCCAGCGAGCCCTCGTGATTGCTGCCGGAGTGCTTGCCAATCTGCTGCTGGCTTTGGTGGTGTTGTTTGGACAGGCTGCCGTGGTGGGGTTACCGGCGGACCCAGACCCTGGAGTGCTGGTGGTGGCGGTTCAACCGGGAGGAGCAGCTGATCGCGCCGGGTTGACCCCCGGTGATCGTGTTCTGAGCTTGGGGGGGACCCCCCTCTCCGCCGGCCAGGAGGGGGTCAGATCCATGGTGGAGACGATCAAGAGCTCACCGGATCAGACGCTCCGGCTTCAACGCGAGCGCGGTCAGCGATTAGAGGTGATCAGCTTGACGCCGCTCAATCAGCAGGGGCAGGGGCGCATCGGTGCCCAGCTGCAAATGAACCTCAGCGGTGACGCCAGAGCAGCCGCCAACCCTGGGGAATTGATCAGCTACACCCTGGGCGAATTCCAGAACCTGCTGAACCAGACGGTGGCGGGCTATGGAGGGCTGATCACCAACTTCCGTGCCACAGCCAGTCAGGTGAGTGGTCCGGTGAAGATCGTTGAAATGGGTGCCCAGCTCAGTGAGCAAGGCGGCTCGGGCCTGGTGCTGTTCATGGCGCTGATCTCCATCAACCTGGCGGTGCTGAACGCCCTGCCCCTGCCACTGCTGGATGGTGGCCAGATGCTGCTGCTGGGGATCGAGGCGATCCGGGGCCGCCCGGTGTCCGAGCGCCTGCAACTGGCGGTGGCGCAATCGGGTTTCCTGTTGATCGTTGGACTGACCTTGGTGCTGATCGTGCGGGATACCAGCCAGTTGTCCGTGGTGCAGCAGCTGATGGGGCAACGCTGAAGTCGAAACAAGCCAGCGTGTAAAGTCCTTGATTCGTCCTACCGCTGCTCCAGAGCTGCATGGCCAAGAAGTCGATGATCGCCCGCGACGTCAAGCGCAAGAAGATGGCCGAGCGCTATGCGGCAAAGCGGGCAGCGCTGATGGCGGCATTCAATGCAGCTGATGATCCGATGGATCGCCTGGAGATTCATCGCAAGATTCAGGCACTCCCCCGTAACAGTGCCCCCAGCCGCATTCGCAATCGTTGCTGGGCCACCGGCAAACCCCGGGGTTACTACCGCGATTTCGGCCTGTGCCGTAACCAACTGCGTGAGCGGGCCCACAAAGGTGAACTGCCCGGTGTTGTGAAGTCCAGCTGGTGAGATCCGCTGGATCGCAGACCATTCACTCGATCCGCAAGGGAGCCTTGGCTCCCTTTTTTGATGGGTGGACACGGTGAAATGTCAAACTGTTCGTTGACAAGTGGACATAAACCGTCGTGCAAGGCCAAACACAGTCGATCTCCTTTGACGGACGCGAGATTCGACTGACCACCGGACGTTTTGCCCCCCAGGCGGGCGGATCTGTTCTTGTTGAATGCGGCGATACCGCCGTTCTGGTGACCGCCACCCGCTCCAGCGGACGTGAGGGCATCGATTTTCTGCCTCTGATCTGCGATTACGAGGAGCGCCTCTACGCAGCGGGACGCATCCCTGGCAGCTATCAACGTCGGGAAGGTCGGCCCCCTGAGCGCGCGACCCTCACCGCCCGTTTGATTGACCGGCCAATGCGGCCGCTGTTCCCAGGTTGGTTGCGGGATGACCTCCAAGTGGTGGCCACCTGCCTCTCTCTCGATGAACGCGTCCCGGCGGATGTGCTGGCTGTCACCGGTGCCTCCATCGCCACACTGTTGGCGGGCATTCCCTTCAACGGGCCCATGGCTGCCGTGCGGGTGGGACTCCTCGGCGATGACTTCGTGCTCAATCCGAGCTATCGCGAGATCGAACGCGGGGACCTTGACCTGATCGTCGCCGGCACCCCGGATGGTGTGGTGATGGTGGAAGCGGGGGGCAATCAATTGCCCGAGCAGGATGTGATCGAGGCGATCGACTTCGGTTACGAAGCGATCTGCGAGCTGATCAAAGCCCAGGAGCAACTGCTGAAGGATCTGGGCATTGAGCAGGTCAAGCCCGAGTCCCCTCAACAGGACCCGACAGTCCCCGCTTACCTCGAGAAGCAGTGCACCAAAGCGATCAGTGAGGTGCTCAAACAATTCGACCAGACCAAGGACGAGCGGGACCAAGCGCTGGACGCCATCAAGGCGAAAGCCGCTGAGGCGATCTCTGGTCTGAAGGAGGACGATGCCATCCGTCTGGCGACTGCCTCCAATCCGAAGCTGCTCGGCAACAGCTTCAAGGCGCTGACCAAAACCCTGATGCGTCAGCAGATCCTCAAGGACGGCAAGCGGGTGGATGGTCGTGCCCTGGATGAGGTTCGGGCCATCAGTGCCATGGCGGGAGTGCTACCCCGACGTGTGCACGGCTCCGGACTGTTCCAGCGTGGTCTGACCCAGGTGCTCTCCACCGCCACCCTGGGCACCCCCAGCGATGCCCAGGAGATGGATGACCTCCATCCCAGCACCGAGAAGCTGTACCTGCACCACTACAACTTCCCGCCGTACTCCGTCGGTGAAACCCGGCCGATGCGCTCACCTGGTCGGCGTGAGATCGGCCATGGTGCCCTGGCCGAACGGGCCATCCTTCCGGTGCTCCCCGCCAAGGACACCTTCCCCTATGTGGTGCGGGTGGTCAGCGAGGTGCTCAGTTCCAATGGCTCCACATCAATGGGCTCCGTCTGCGGCAGCACCCTGTCGCTGATGGATGCCGGCGTGCCCCTCAAAGCACCGGTGAGCGGTGCGGCCATGGGCTTGATCAAGGAGGGCGACGACATCCGCATCCTCACGGACATCCAGGGCATTGAGGATTTCCTCGGTGACATGGATTTCAAGGTTGCCGGCAGCGAGAAGGGCATCACCGCCCTGCAGATGGACATGAAGATCACCGGTCTACCGGTGAAAACGATCGCCGAGGCGATCAATCAGGCCCGTCCAGCCCGTCTGCACATTCTTGAAAAAATGCTGGAGGCCATCGATACCCCCCGTGAGGGCATGTCCCCCCATGCCCCACGCCTGCTGAGCTTCCGGATCGACCCTGAGCTCATCGGCACGGTGATCGGTCCGGGCGGCCGCACGATCAAGGGCATCACCGAGCGCACCAACACCAAGATCGACATCGAAGACAGCGGCATCGTCACCATCGCCTCCCACGACGGTGCGGCGGCCGATGAAGCCCAGAAGATCATCGAAGGGCTCACCCGCAAGGTGAACGAGGGTGAGGTGTTCACCGGATCGATCACACGGATCATCCCCATCGGCGCCTTCGTCGAAATCCTCCCTGGCAAGGAAGGCATGATCCACATCTCCCAGCTGTCGGAAGCCCGGGTGGAAAAAGTGGAAGACGTCGTGAAGGTGGGTGATGAGGTCACCGTCCGTGTCCGCGAAATCGACAACCGCGGCCGTATCAACCTCACCCTGCGGGGGGTGCCCCAGAGCGGC